>NZ_JBKQBJ020000023.1:0-64740 GCF_046825355.2 Flavobacterium sp. C3NV
GGTTTTATATATTGTAAATTATATGTTTCTAAAAATTCTGATGAAATTATTAGATTACATATTTGGGATTCAGAGTTTCACAAGATAGCCACAGAATTAGACATACACACACATTATTATGAAATCAATAGTTTTGTAATAAAAGGTCAAATCGTCAATGAAGTATATTCTGAAAAAATAGATTATAGTGAAGATTACGAAAAACATTACATATACAAAGGTGAATATTTAAATGATAACCGAATTTTAAAAAAAACAGATTCTTTTTTAAATCTGATAAAATCTAATAAAGAAATTATTAAACAAAACGAATTATATAAAATTGAACTAAATACATTTCATAAAGGATATCCTTCTAATTTTGAAGAAATGACTGCCACAATTGTATTTAATGAAAATCATCAAGCGCCAAATCCAATAATTGTAGGTACTGAAAACCTATCAGATAATATGTTTTTTAAAACAACCCAAGTTGATTCTAGTATAATACAAAAAATTTTAACCAAATTATTTAATCCCCCGCTAGAGTGAGTATCTTCCGTTAATGAACACAAACAAAAAAGAGATCATAATTATGATCTCTTTTTTTATTCTTATGTAATAAAAACATTATTTCCCGTTCAATAATTTCTCTAAATATTCAACTTTATCTTTTTCAGCTTGCACCAAACGTTCGTAAAGTTCAACTACTTTATCTAAAGGATTAAAAGTACAATTGTAATCACCCGTTGTAATAATAGGAATACTACCGTGATCTTGAAAAGTATTTCCAATAATATTAAAAACTGCTTCTTCCGAAAAGTTTTTAATTGCTTCAACAGAAACTCCAAGAGCTTTTGCAATCTCAATTAGTTTTTGTTCATCTACAGTTTCGCTGTTTTCAATAGCCGAAATGGCCTGCTGATTTGTTCCTATAGCCTGTGCCAGTGCTTCCTGTTTCATATCTTTAAGCTCTCTGATACGGCTTATATTTCTGCCGATATGTTTTGGTTTTATTGCTGTACTCATAATTCAAAGATATTTAAAATTCTTAAACGAAAATAAATTTAGGTAAAAAACAAGTCGTTTTTGTAAGATACTCTTTTCATAATTTATATCAATTGACAAATTCGGCTTTAGCCAAAAAAATTAAAGATTACGCCAAATCCATTTTATATTAGTTTTAAACTATAGAATACACTTAATACTAAAAACTTATCCAAAAAAAATCATTAAAATTTTACGTGAAGCCGTAAAAAAAAGATAAAAATAAAATAGACCTTTACACAACCAATATGGTTATTAAAACATCCAAATAACTAAACCCAAAACTAAAAATGAAGAAAACTATTTTAAAAACATTTCTTGCTTTTACAACACTATTATTTATTAGTTGTGCAAGTGAGGAAAACACAACAGCAGAACCAGAGGCAGCTGATCCTAGATTACCCAATCAGGAAATTTTTAAACCAGCGATACAATTGATTCCAAAAAGCAAAGCAGGAAAAAGTACCGGAAAATCGGCTGAAACTACTGGCAAACGTCTTGTAAAAGAATTCAGTTTTAGAATTACAAAAGATCTACAAGGAAATGAAGTTCGCAGCAATATTACTGACAATCGCTATACATACGATTCTAATGGACGTTTGCATTCTGTAGACAGATTTAACAATAACGAGTTTTACAAAAATATTACCAAGTTTAATTTCAATGCTACCAATCAGGTAACCAGTACATACTATGCTAATATTGTAGCTGAAATTAATAGCGGCGGTTTTATTTCGAAAGTGACAGCACCGAACGGAACAGTAACTGATATTTTTTATGACGAAATTGGCAGAGATATCAAAGAAGTAGAAAATGGTACCTATATTCAAGAAATTAATCATTTGGAATCTAATGGTGATTATTCTATTGTTGAAGTTACTAATCCGCAATCTATTACCTATTTATACAGTTATGTTGGTAATAAAGTACATGTCGATATTGTTCAGACTCAGAAAAATTTTGCCACACTTATAGAAGGCGCTCCTAATCAAGAATACGAGTACAAGGATAAAATCAGTACTATAACTTATGACCTTACTGTAGATTACACAAAAGCAGGTATTTATTCTAGTGAACCTATTTTTAGATGTTATATTTATAATTGGATGCATATAATAGACTGGAAAGAGAAAGCTGTATCCGGAGGCGAAACAGAATATGAAATTAAATATGATTATGAATATGTTTATGATGCAGATGGCTATTTAACCGAATCAAAACGTACACAAACCAATATTCTTTATCCTGAGGCAAAACCTATTGTCACAAAAACTTTATATTCATACGAATAACTGATGAAACAAAAAGCTACAACTCTAAATTGTAGCTTTTTTTATTATTAAAAACTAAAGACTTATTGACTATTTAGTATTTTTATATTTTTAAAATTAACCTTATTAAAGAGAGGTTTATCACTTATTTACAGAAATCAATTCTAAAAAATAAAAATGGCAATTTGGCAATACCTTCTAATCGTAGTTCCTGAAAAATCCATCGATAATAATTATCAATGCATTTTTAAAAATAATAAAACAGAATTTTTACCGGAGACAAATTCTTTTTGGAAAAATTTTGAAGGTGACATTCCTTCGATTATTTCTGAACTTGATCAAATTATTCCAAAAGCAAACTGGGGCAATGAAACTTATTTGAATTGGAAAGGAAACGGAAGTAGCGATGAAGATAATGATGCCTGCATTTGTTTAAGTGATGATACAACCAAAATTGAAGAATTTCAGTTTCGAATTGACTTACGAAAAGCATCCAATATTACTACTGTTCTTCACGCAATTTTAAATCTCTGTAAAAAAAATCAATTTGTTTTGATTGATTTAAAAGGAGAAATCTTTAAACCTCAAATGCAATATATTATGGAGAGTTTGAAAAGTTCAAATGCAATGAAATTTATTGCTGACCCAATACAATTTTTTGAGAATTTAGAAAATTAATTTTAAATGAAAAAAGAACATAGGATCATACTTGATTTATTAGAAGAATATTTAGAAAAAAATCCAAGTTTAAGATTTGGGCAAGCTCTTTTTAATTTAAGTGTTAATCAATTTCAGGAAACTACTGATCCTCGAAATCCCAATTATAATTTGAGAGATATTCACAGTGACCATGATTTAGATATTATCGAAAGAATTAAAAATCAATTAATTTGGTTTGAATCTCAAAGAAGCAAATAATCTAATGGTAGAAAAAAAACAGACTAAAAGAATAATTCAACTCACTATTGTGGGAGGATTATTTATTTTTATCCTTTACAGATCATATCAGGCAGATAATCTCTTTGCTCCTTTTTTCTACATTATTTTAGGTGTTTTAGAAATTATATTATTATCAAATGTAATTCCTGAAAATTTTAAAATTTTCAAAAAGCATAAAAACATTTATAATTTACTTCCAACTTTTTTAGCTTCTTTCATTATCCTTTTTACTTTAGGGCTTTATCTTTATTATGAAAATTTAGAAAATTCTAAAACATACATTCACGCCAGCGGAAATGGATTAATTATTGACTTAAAAGAAGATGGAAAATATATCATTAAAAGTGGAAGCTGGGGAGGACGAACTCATCATTATGGAAATTACAAAATAAATGACAGTATCATATTCCTCGATAATAAGAAGTTTGGAAAAATAAACATATCTGGTCAATTTAAACAGGGAAAAATTTACATTGATAAAGAAAAAATAAGCGAAAATGTGCTTTTTCAAACTAAAGAAAATAAAATTTTAGAAAATACAGCGTATTTCTACATTAATTAAACCTTCTTTTTAATTACTTTATTTAATAGAGAATGCACTTGCTTTGCCAATAAAATTTAAACTATGGAGAAGTTTTTCCTTATAATATTAATTATTCAAATGCTATGTTATGGCATTGCGGATCACTTTAAAATTAAATATGGTCGTTTAATAATTGTGTCAATATTTCTATCACTTTTTTTAATTGTCTTTCCTCTTTATTTTCGTTTACCGGAAGAAACTATTCAAAATTACTGTGACTTTTACAACTACTTTGATTACTTTCATATCTATTGGAACATTGGAATGACTTTAGTTTTAGCAGCTCATTTTACTTATTGTTATTTACTTAATAAAAAATCAAAAGTATCTAATTAAAAAATTGAATGAGTTTTGTAATAATTAATTTTCCAGTCAAAGTCAATTAGCACAAGCGAGGCGCCCGCACTAGCGATTATACAATAGATATTCTAATAAATACAATCAAAATCTTCAATATTGTTTTTTTTCTCTAAACAAAACAGAAGGTTATTCAATAGAAATCAGAGACTTCCTTACTAAACACTTTCATAAAATATCCAGGTCGTGTTGAAGACTAAAATCATCACTTACTATTTTTTTATATCTTTAAAAACTCTAATTCTGTTCAACTGTTTAGAACATCAAAATACCAAATAATAACATACCAATACTTCTATGAAAAAAACTTTAATTTCATTCCTTTTACTTGGATTTTTTACTTCATATGCTCAGGAATCAAAACCAAAAGCTGCCGATAAACCGCCGGTCGCAAAAGAAGAAAGTTCTGCTGCTAACCTTACTTTCAATCCGGATTCTCAGGTTATCACAAATCACACCACCACAATAAAAGGACAAAAAGTTCCTTATAAAGCAACAACCGGGACGATGCCTGTATGGGACGAAGACGGAAAAGCAATTGCGGGATTATTCTATACGTATTATGAGCGTTCTGATGTAAAGGATAAGGATTCACGTCCTTTAGTTATTTCATTTAATGGTGGTCCGGGTTCTGCTTCGGTTTGGATGGAGATTGCTTACACGGGACCAAGTTTATTAAATATTGATGATGAAGGATATCCTGTACAGCCTTACGGAATAAAGGAAAATCCTTATTCTATTTTAGATGTTGCTGATATCGTTTTTGTAAATCCTGTTAACACAGCTTATTCAAGACCTACAAGCAAAGAAATCCCTACTACAAAGTTCTTCGGTGTAAATGCCGACATTAAATACTTAGCCGATTGGATCAATGGTTTTGTAACCCGTTCTAATCGTTGGGCGTCACCTAAATACCTGATCGGAGAAAGTTATGGTACAACCCGTGTTTCGGGATTAGCGCTTCAATTACAAAACAATCAATGGATGTATCTAAACGGAGTGATTTTGGTATCTCCTACAGATTTAGGGATAACCCGTGGCGTAGTTTCTAATGCTGCCCTTAAACTACCCTATTTTGCAGCTACTGCATGGTATCACAAAATGCTTAGCCCTGACCTTCAAAACAAAGATTTAACTGCTATGTTACCAGAGGTCGAAGATTTTACCATTAACGAGCTTCTTCCTGCATTAAGCAAAGGAGGATCATTGGAAGAACAAAAAAGAAAAGAAATTGCTACTAAAATGGCTCATTATTCTGGTATTTCTGAGAAAGTGATCCTGCAAAATAATTTAGACGTTCCGTACGATTATTTTTGGAAAGAACTCTTAAGAGATAAAGGTTATACAATAGGAAGACTTGATTCAAGATACAAAGGAATTGACCGTAAGGATTCTGGCGAAAGTCCGGATTTTAATGCTGAACTTACGTCCTGGCTGCATTCTTTTACACCTGCCATCAATATGTATGTTCGTAATAATCTTAATTACAAAACAGACTTTAAATACAATATGTTTGGTTCTGTATATCCTTGGGACAGATCTAATGATAAAACAGGGGAAAACCTGAGACAAGCCATGGCTCAAAATCCATATTTACATGTAATGGTACAATCGGGATATTATGATGGTGCTTGTGACTATTTTAATTCTAAATACAATTTATGGCAAATGGATACAAGCGGAAAACTAACCGATCGAATGTCATGGAAAGGTTACAGAAGCGGTCATATGATGTATTTGAGAAAAGCTGACTTAGAAGCGGCAAATGAAGACATCAGAACATTCATAAAACAATCGTTGCCTAAAGCCGGCGAACCTGCAAAATATTAAAGCTAATTTCTAATTTTAAAGAAGCTAAATTACAACCACTATAATTCATGATTACAAAAGCAACATTACAAGATATTCCGTCATTAAACATATTAATCAACTCAGCATACAGAGGAGAAACTTCTAAAAAAGGCTGGACTACAGAAGCACATTTATTAGAAGGAAAAAGAACCAACGAAGAAGAATTAACAACATTTTTTTTAGATCCTAAAAATACATTTTTGAAATTTACTGAGAACGATCAAATTATTGGGTCGGTTTTGTTGGTTGAGAAAGAACATCAATTGTATGTGGGAATGTTGACGGTTTCTCCTGAATTACAAAATAGCGGAATCGGGAAAAAGATGTTGGCTGAAGCCGAAAATCATGCTAAATCTTTAGGATTGTCTACTCTTAGTATGACGGTTGTTTCGGTTCGTGCAGAACTTATTGCCTGGTACAAACGTCATGGTTATGAGGATACGGGCAAAAGAGAACCTTTCCCTTCAAGCGATATTCATATTAACATTTCTGATAAGCCTTTGGAGTTTATCTATTTAGAGAAAAGCCTTTGAGAATTTAACCGCTAAGATCGCAAGGGTTTACGCTAAGTTCGCTAAGCTTTTTATTGCTTGACTTTTATAATCTCGCAAAGGCGCAAAGTTTTTTCACCATATAAGTGATATAAGTTCATTTAAAAGCAAGGTTAAAATCCATCTGGAAACTTGAAGTCATATAAAATATTCAATAAATGAAAATAAGCTTTTTGCCTAAAAAAGACAGCAAAGCCTCTATTTGGAGTGGCGGATTGACCTATGAATATACGATCTATCCGGAAACGACAAGTTATGCCGATAGAGATTTTGCATTCAGAATAAGCAGTGCTTCAATAGAGAAAGTACCGTCAGAATTTACCAAATTTAAGGGCTATCATCGCTATTTGGTTATGCTTGATAACTCCCTGGATATTGAGGTAAACAAAGAGAAAAAAATATATGAGAAATATAAAATCATGGAATTTAATTCGGATGATGAAGTGACTTCTTATACAAAAGGTGCTGATTTTAATTGGATGGTTTCTGAAAAAATAAGCCATCATAAACTGAAAATAGCAAATGGTAATCAGAATTGTAATGCTCAAATAATACTTTTATTTTCTTTAGATACAACAGTTATTACAATTAATGAGAAGTCATACTATTTAGATCCTCATGATTTATTAATCGTTGAAAATCCAGAAAAGGAAAATATAATGATTCATTCTTCTAATGAATGCCTTATCGGAATATTGGATTTTTAATTTGGAATGCTTCAGGTTTCAGGTTTAACCGCAAAGATCGCTAAGGATTACGCAATGTTCGCTAAGTTTTTTTTAATCTCGCAAAGACGCAGAGTCGCAAAGTTTTTATATTCTTTGCGACTCTGTGACTTTGCGAGATTTTTTTTTTAAAAGTCTTAGAAACTCAGCATCTCAGAACCTTAGCACCTCTTTTTAATCTTCGATAAAAACTCGTGCGAGACACCAAGATAAGAAGACAAATTTCTGTTATTGATTTTATCTGCTTTTTGCGGATGTTTCTCAATAAACTCCAGATACCTCTGTTTCGAGGTTTTGTTTAAGACATCAATCAGTCTTTGCTGTATCGCAATATTGGCTTTTTCGACCATAATGATGTGAAACTGGATTAGCTTGGGTACTTGCTCAAATAAAATTGCTTTGTTTGTTTTGCTAATGACCAAGATCTCGCTGTCTTCTATCGCCTTAATGTTGTAGGTTGTAGGCTTTTGATGGTAGAAACTTTCGAGGTCACACATCCATTCGTTTTCGAACGAAAAGAAAATGACACTTTCGGTGCCATTATCATTCAAAATGTAGGTTTTGAAAGCTCCTTTTAAAATAAAGCCTTCATAGGAACTGTTTGAGTTCTGAATCTGTAAAAATTCATTCTTCTTGAGTTTTATGAACTCGGCTTTTTCAACAATAAAATTCCATTCTTGATCTGTTAACGGAATTTTGCGTTCAATACTTAATCGTAGGTTTTTATACATGTGGTTTTTTACTTTTATTCTTACTCAGGGGCGTAAGTAGGTGAATGAATGAAAAATAATGTAATCGATTACGTAAAAGTACCCTTTTTATGCATTTTTGTAAATTAACAACTGTTAAAAAAACACTTTTAACCGATTTATTTTCAAAATATTGAACTTGTTCAACTTTTTAGCAAATATTTATAGTCAGTTTTGCACTGTTAAATTATATAAACCCCCAAATTTATTATTATGAAAATTAAATCAACAATGTCAGTGTTCTTACTTACACTGATTTTAGGTTTTACAGCCTGTAACACCGAAGAAATTGCATCGTCTGCCACTGACGAAAACGCTAGTATTGAAACAACTACCCCTAATTCTGGTAGTTTTACTTCAAAAATTGGAAACTGTGCGCAGGTTCCGGGATGGGCTTCTCAAAACGGAGGTACAACTGGTGGAGGAACTGCTGCTGAAACAAATGTTACTACGTATGCTCAATTGAAATCTGCAATTGAAAACAGTTCTGTAAAAGTGATCAAAGTTAGCGGTACTATTACTGTTACAACAAGATTGTCATTTCAGGATCAAACGGGTAAAACTATTTATGGTGCTAATGGTGCAAAATTAGTTTCGACTAATCAAACTAAAGATGCATCTGGTATTATCAACATCAAAAGATGTAAGAACATCATTATCAGAAATCTTATTTTTGAAGGACCTGGCGCTTACGATACTGACGGTTGGGATAATGCTATTCTTGACGAATGTACAAACGTATGGGTAGATCACTGCGAATTTAGAGATGGTGTTGACGGAAACTTTGACATTAAAAACAAATCAGATTATATTTCGGTTACTTATTCTAAATTTCATTACCTGAAACCACCAAAAGCCGGAGGTTCAGGAGGATCTGATGATCACAGATATTCTAACTTAATTGGTTCAAGCGATGGTGCTACAGGAGATCGTGGAAAATTAAGAATTACTTTCGCTCGTTGCTGGTGGGCTCCGGGTTGTAAAGAAAGAATGCCAAGAGTTCGTTTTGGAAAAGTACATATCGTAAACAGTTTCTTCAACAGTACCGTAAGCAATAAATGTATCGCTGCCGGTTTTGAAGCAGATATTCGTGTTGAAGCCAACGTTTTTGAAGGTGTAAAAACTCCTATTGATTTGATGACAGGTTATACAGCTGTTACAGCAGTTGATAACGTTTTTACCAATACATCTGGAAATCAAGCAGGAAGCAAAACCGCTTTCACTCCTCCTTATTCGATCGTAAAACTGGATAAAACGGCTGTGAAAGCTGATGTTTCTGCAAATGCAGGAGCTACTTTAGGCGGAAACATCTGCGGATCGTTCTAATTGATGACGAGCAGAAAAAAATATGAGTTAGTTTAGTTTTTCATCCTCTGTAAGTTTACATTCTTGCAGAGGATGTTTTTTTTATTTTGCGTTAAATTTAACTGTAAAGTTTAACCGCAAAGAACGCAAGGGTTTTACGCAAGGTTCGCTAAGCTTTATCTTTTTTATCTCGCCAAGTCACAAAGTCGCAAAGTTTTATATTCTTTGCGACTTTGTGTCTTTGCGAGATTTTTTTTAACGACAGTTAGACGCACTGCTGTGCGTCTCTACAGAAAACCTTAGAACCTTAGCCCCTCAGCATCTTAGAACCTTCCTCTAAAGAACTAACTCTTCAAACAATCTTTGAATCGTTTTTTCTAAATCCTGAGATAATCCTGAATGCGGTCTGGAAGTTTGAATCGCTGAACTACGAATAGCGGTTAACCAACGAAAACGTTCCGGAATATCCATCGCTCCTATTGGGCCGCTGTCTTTGGTTCCGTTTACTATTTTTTCTAATGCTATTATGTTACAATGCAATTGTTCGATATCAAAATCGTTTGATAAGGCTTCAATTTTAGCATCGTTTATGTGGTGCAATACTTTTATAAATTTGGCTCTTTTACAAAACAAAATGATTCCGATATTCAGGAATTCTTCGCGTTCTACTCTTGGCACAACACGAATTACGGCATACTCATATAAGTGACTATCTTGCATTTTGAGCCTGATTTACAAAGATTTCGGAATTATTTAATCTGGTTTGCAAAAACTGTAAATATACATTTCGCAAAGCTTCGGGAGTTTCGTCTGTGTCTTCCCATTGCAGCCACTCTTCTGGAATTGTATTTACAATATCTACCAGAATTTCGGGTGTTAAAAGTGCTTTATATTCGGCGTCGACTTCTTTTAAAAGTGAGGCTTGTGGCAATAAAACATGGTCTTTTATCAATGCAAACGGACTTTTGGCGTGTTGTTCCCAATTATTCCAGGAATGGTGAAAATACAAACATGCACCGTGATCAATAAGCCATAATTCTTTATGCCAAATCAACATATTGGTGTTTCTAAACGTACGATCGACATTGGTAATATAGGCATCTAACCAAACAATTTGCGAAGCTAATTTAGCATCTACAGTTGTTACAACAGGATCGAATGTAATAGCACCAGATAAAAAATGAAGTGCCAAATTTAATCCCTGGCTTCCTTGCAGTAAATCCTGAATTTCTTCGTCGCCTTCGTTTCTGCCAAAGGCTTCGTCGAGATTAGCGAAAACCAATTCGGGTAATTGTAATTTAAGGGCTTTTGCGATTTGTCCGCCTACTAGTTCGGCTATTAGGGCTTTTACGCCGTGACCGGCTCCGCTGAATTTTAGGACGTATTTAAAATCGTCATCGGCTTCTGCCAAAGCGGGTAAAGAACCGCCTTCGCGCAAAGGCGTTATATATCGGGTAACGTTTACCGTTCTAAGATCGAAATTGTTTTTCATTTTTTTAAGATTCAAAGATGCTAAGAAACTGAGTTGCTAAGTTTCTAATCTTTGATATTACAAACTTACGTTTTTTTGATTTTAGATTGTAGAAGGTAGATTTTAGATTTTTTTCTTGTTCACGCAGATTTTGCAGATTTATTCTCATTTTATGTCATCCTGAGCGAAGTCGAAGGACTTGCCAATTGGAACGTGGGCTTCGACTTCGCTCAGCCTGACAAGCTGAATGCAACAAGCTACAACAAAAAATCTTTGCGAACCTTGCGTAAATCTTAGCATCGTTTGCGGTTAATTTTTTAAGTTTCCAAGCTCAAAAATGCTTTACCAAGATTTTCAATAATATCTGATGCTATAAAAGATTGATATCCTGTTTGTGGCAAAGCAATATCGGCTGTTAGGCCATGAAGATAAACGCCCAGTTTTACAGCATATCTGGGTTCGTAACCTTGCGCTACAAAACTTGTTATGATTCCGGTTAGGGTGTCGCCGCTTCCTGCGGTGGCTAAGGCTGCATTTCCGGTGGTGTTTTCGTAGATTTCAGTTTTATTGATGATGTAGGTTGGTGCGCCTTTCATGACAATGATTAGCTTATATTTTTCGGAGAAAGCGATTGTTTTTTGAAATTTTTCGGATTCTGAATTCCATTTGCCTATTAAACGTTCGAGTTCTTTTGGATGTGGTGTAAGAATTGTGTTTTCGGGAACTAATGCTAACCAGGATTGATTTTCGGCGAGGATGTTTAACGCATCGGCATCGAGTACCAAAGGTGTTTTGTTGATTCTTAAAAATTCAAATAAGGCTTTTTGTGTTCCCAGCTCCTTCCCTATTCCCGGTCCAATTGCAATGGCTTGTGGCTGAATAGGAAAATGAATATTAGTGATAAAATTAGCGTTTTCATCGGTGACAACCATCACTTCGGGAATAGAGATTTGGAGAATTTGATAGCCACATTTTGGTGTAAAAGTAGTTACGAGTCCGCAACCGGATTTTAGGCAGGATTTTGATGCCAAAACTGCCGCTCCTATTTTGCCGTAACTTCCGGCAATAATCACTGCGTGGCCCTGAAGTCCTTTGTGTGTATGAGGATTTACGGGCTTGTAGAATTTTAGAATTTCTTCTTTGGTGATTAAAAGCGGATCTTTCATTTGGGCTTATTTATCTATTGTAATATTTTAATTATCTATGAATTTAGGTTAATTCTAACGCGGATAAAACGGATTTACTTCGTAAAAACGCGGATAAAAACGGATTTTTAATTTGGCTGCTGTACGCTCTTTCTTAATTTAATAAATAACACATTGAGTATATTTTTTAAACACATAGAAACATTAGCATGATTGAATTCAGATAAGGCGTTTTACTTGCATTAACACATCCCGATAGCTATCGGGACTATGTGTGAGAAACGAGTTTCTTTTTAATTTACTTTTTCAAAATCATAAAAGCTATGTTTCTATGTGTTTAATTATTTTTTTTACGCTTACACCAATGGATTAAATTAGTTAATTAAAGTTACACAAAAAATTGAAGAAGAAAGTATTTCTTTTTATCGGAATTCCTAGCCCAGATTGCAGTGAAAAGCCCGGAGTAAAAAAAGCAAAAGTTTCTTGTTCTAAAAAAGCGACCAACGGAAGCTCTTTTTAGAACATTAGAAACTTTGCTTTTTTTATGTCCCGATAGCTATCGGGATGTAACGAAAAGCTGGAATTGCTCCTAATTATTGCGAAATTTATAATTTAGACTATCATTTTTATATATTTTTTGAATAAATTTGCGACACAATTTTATAAAACAACACAATGAAAAATACTGCGCTTACGCACATACATGAGAGTTTGGGAGCGAAAATGCTTCCTTTTGCGGGTTATAATATGCCTATTACTTATGAGGGAATTAACGCTGAACACGAAACGGTTCGTACTGGTGTGGGCGTTTTTGACGTTTCGCATATGGGTGAATTTTTGTTGACGGGGCCAAATGCTTTGGCTTTGATTCAGAAAGTAACTTCGAACGATGCTTCGACTTTGACAATTGGTAGAGCGCAATATTCTTGTTTGCCAAACAATGAAGGCGGAATCGTAGATGATTTGATTGTGTATAAAATGAAAGAGGAAGAGTATTTACTGGTTGTAAATGCTTCGAATATTGACAAGGACTGGAACTGGATTTCATCGCACAATGATTTGGGTGTTGATATGAAAAACCTATCTGATGATTATTCTTTATTGGCGATTCAGGGGCCAAAAGCGGTTGAAGCTATGCAACCTTTATCGTCTATAGATTTATCGGCGATTGCTTATTATCATTTTGAAGTGGCTGATTTTGCTGGTTTTAATGATGTAATTATCTCTGCAACTGGTTATACTGGTTCTGGTGGATTTGAAATTTACTGCAAAAATGAAGATGCTGAAGCGATCTGGAATAAAGTTTTTGAGGCTGGTGCAGCTTTTGGTATTAAACCAATTGGCTTAGCGGCTCGTGATACTTTGCGTCTTGAAATGGGTTTCTGTTTGTACGGAAATGACATTAATGACTCTACTTCTCCGCTTGAAGCAGGATTGGGATGGATTACTAAATTTACTAAAGATTTTACCAATTCTGAAGGTTTGAAAAAACAAAAAGAAGCTGGTGTTACAAGAAAATTAGTAGCTTTTGAAATGCAGGAACGTGCAGTGCCAAGACATGATTACGAAATTGTTGATGCAGCTGGCGAAGTAATTGGTATTGTAACTTCGGGAACAATGTCGCCTTCTATGAATAAAGGTATTGGTTTAGGATATGTTACGGTAAACAACAGTGCTGTTGACAGCGATGTTTTTATTAGAATTCGAAAAAATGATGTTCCGGCTAAAGTGGTAAAATTGCCGTTTTATAAGAAATAGTTTTTAATATAAAAATTTCAGCAATGCGTTACTTAAAAGTAGCGCATTTTTTTTTTGCCACGAATTCAATAATTTTTTATTTAAACCCTATCAAATAATTCGCGAATTTGTGGCTGTTTTTTTTAGTGTTTTGAAAATCGCCTACTAAGAACAAATCGTTACGATGTAAGAAATTTTAGAAAAATTGTAACTTTTTATCAAAAAATAAAGTGTAATTTTAGTCTAAACGAAGATTTTCGATTTATGAAAAAAATATTATTAGTATTGATACTGGTTACCAATGTTCTATTTAGTCAAAATAGTGACAATACATGTGAAATACTAAACAAAATAAATGCACTTATTCAGGAAGAACATATTAGACCAAAACTGGTAGATGATAGCTTGTCGGTTTTTGTTTTTGATAATTTAATTAATGAGTTAGATCCTTCGAGAAACATCTTTTATAAGTCTGAATATGACGAATTAGCCGATAAATATCGTACCAATCTGGATGACCTTATCCTGAGCGATCATTGTGATTTTTTAGGCGATATTACATCTGTATATAAAAAGGGACTTTTGAGAACGAAAACTGTTCTCGAAAAAATTCAAAAAGAACCGATGGATTATACTAAAAAAGACACCATCAGGTTTTATAAAAAATCCTTTGCTTTTTACCTTAAAAAAGAAGATCTCGAAAAAGTATGGTCTAAAAAAATCCGTTATCAGATTCTGGACGAAATTGCTGAATCCAGTGATAATTTAGATTCTCTTAAAACTAATTTTAAGTCGATTGAATTAAAGTCTAAAAACCTGATTGTTGCAAATGAAATTTGTAGAATAAATACACTTTTAGAAACCAATACGAAACAGGAAGAAAAGCTCTACAATTACTTTTGTACTTATTTTGATCCGCATACGGCTTATTTTAGTGATGATTCTAAAACGAGTTTTGTTGCTTCGTTATCAAAAGAACATTTGTCTCTGGGGATGACTGTGAGCCTAAACGAAAAAAATGAAATTATTATAGCTGAACTTGACCCTAATGGCCCGGCTTATCAGACGGGGCAAATAAAAAAAGGCGATCAGATTGTTTCGATATCCAATCAAAAAGAATCGCTGCAGGTTTCATGTGCTTCGTTAGAATCTATTTCGACAATGATTTTATCAGAATCAAATAAAAGTATTACGCTTACGCTAAAGCGAAATTCGGGTAAAAGCTTTGATGTGTATATCGAAAAGCAGGTAATGAAAGATGAAGATAATTCGGTTTTTAGTTTTATTATTGGCAAAGACAGTAAAATTGGCTACATCAAAATCCCGAGTTTTTATGCTGATTTGGATGGTAACAGTCGAAAAGGTTGTGCTGATGATGTGGCTCGCGAAGTGATAAAACTGGAAAGGGATAATATAAAAGGCCTTGTAATTGATTTAATTGATAATGGTGGCGGATCTATGGAAGAAGCCATAAAACTGGCCGGAATGTTTATTGATTACGGTCCGCTTTCGATTGTGGTAGATAACAAACAAGGTACATCGGTCATAAATGATCCTTATAAAGGTTTGATTTATAAAGGTCCAATTGTGATTTTGGTAAATAGTAATACGGCTTCGGCAAGCGAATTTTTCTCTTCTATAATGCAAGATTATAATCGTGCGCTATTGTTAGGCAGCAATACGCTTGGAAAAGCTACTATGCAAACTATTCTTTCGCTTGACGAAACTAAAAACACTGACTTTCTAAAAATTACGATTAATAAATTCTACAGGGTTACAGGGAAAAGCCACCAATATATAGGAGTAAAACCTGATGTAGTTTTGCCTGAATTTTACGAAGGTGTTTATCAAAAGGAAAGCGATTTCCCAACGGCTATAAAAAATGATAGTATTCAAACCTCTTTAAAATTCAGACCTTACGTAAAAAGGGCTCTGATCGATAAACTGGCAAAAAACAGTACGAACCGATTGGCAGATAATTATTTCTTTAATAATATAAAAAAGATAAATCTTAAAATTGATCAGCTTGTTAATACGCCAAAAGCAGAGATTCCGATGACTTTGGATGCGGTTTTTAAACAGAAAAAGACCGTAAATTCTCTTTGGAAAGAAATCAATACGTTTAATGATGAAAATAATCCGTTAGACGTTTATAACTCCACTGTGAATCAGTTTTTGTTAGGCGCTTATCCTAATGATAAAACCATAAATCAGTACCAGATTAATAATCTAAAAACAAATCCGTACCTGAATGAAGCGGTGAATGTTATTAATGAGTTTAATGGGGCGAAGTAGATTTTAGATTTTAGATTTTAGATTTTAGATTTTAGATTTTAGATTTTAGATCTTATCACATTTTCAAAGTCTTCTACTTTGAAAATGATATTATGGATAAAACTTGTTGACGTTATCTAAGATTAATCTTTAAAACCTTTGCGAACTTAGCGTACATCTTAGCGATCTTAGCGGTTCAATTATTCGCAAAACATAATTTAAAAAAGAATACAATTGATTTTGCTAAAAAAAGGAATAACCGTATTTTTGCATCTCAAAACTAAAAATTAGAAATGGGAAGAGCGTTCGAATTTAGAAAAGGAAGAAAAATGAAACGTTGGTCAGCAATGGCCAAAACATTTACCAGAATTGGTAAAGACATCGTTATGGCTGTTAAAGAAGGCGGTCCTAACCCTGACGCCAATTCTAGATTAAGAGCTGTAATACAAAATGCAAAAGCCGCTAACATGCCTAAGGACAATGTAGAGCGCGCGATAAAAAATGCAAGTAATAAAGATACTGCCAACTATAAAGAGATTTTGTTTGAAGGATATGCTCCTCACGGAATTGCAATTTTGATTGAAACTGCCTCTGACAACAATAATAGAACTGTAGCCAACATTCGCAGCTATTTTAATAAATGCAACGGTACAATGGGAACTCAGGGTTCTGTTGAGTTTATGTTTGACCACACTTGTAATTTCAGAATTGCAAAAGGTGATCTTGATCCTGAGGAATTAGAGTTGGAACTTATTGATTTTGGTGCCGAAGAGGTTTTTGAAGACGAAGACGGAATCTTAATCTACGCTCCTTTTGGAAGCTTTGGTGCTTTACAAAAAGAATTAGAAAACAGAGGTCTTGAGATTTTATCTTCTGGTTTTGAGCGTATTCCGCAAATCACGAAAGAACTTACTGAAGCTCAAATCGCTGACGTTGAAAAACTAATCGAAAAAATTGAAGAAGATGATGACGTTATGAACGTTTATCATACTATGCAAGAAGCGTAATATTCTCTTTTTTATAAATATCAAAAAGTCCTGAAATTTTTCAGGGCTTTTTTTGTGGCATCATTTCTACTCTTTTTTTATCATCTTAATAAAGTAAATCATAGACTCAGATATTAATTTAAAAGAATATAGGCTAATTAAAATAAACTGTTATATTTGTTAATCTCAGCAAATAATTAATTTAAAATATACTTCTATGCAAACATCAAAATATACAAGATACGCAGTTATCGTTTTCGTAATTTTATTTGTAGTTCTTAGCGTTATCAGCTAAAAACATATAAATTATAAACTTAAAAAAGCCTTCTAAGAATCAAATTCAGGAGGCTTTTTTTTGAAGTTATTAAAATTAAACTATGAATAAAATAAAGCAATTTTTCTGCATCTTACTTATTATTAATATACTAATATCTTTACTTATAATTTTTAGTAATTTATTCAGTTTAAAAGAACCTTTTCAAAATATTACAGCTATAAATCATCAAAGCAAATATTTAATAAATGACGTTTTAGTTTTAGATACAATAATCACGACTTCAAAGGTAAAAGATGGCTCAACAAGTTACAGTACAACAATAAGAGGCAAATTACTAAATCGAGACATTTCAAAAGAAATCAACTTTTTATATCAGGACAATAGCTATAATAAATTAATTTTTGATTTAAAGTACAAGAACAGAAATCAACAAGGCTTAGAAGTTTATAGAAATATATTAAATGATAACATTTTTTTAAAAGATTATAAATTCTTAAAATACAGAAAAACAGATGCACTTTTAAAAATATATTTCATTTGTTCATTGGTACCATCACTATTTTTTATGGTAATTCTATTAAAAAATAAAAGAAACTCTGCATATTAAGTATTTCGAACAAAAATTATACAAAATAAGGCTTGCAAAAAATGATCTAAAAACCGGGATATTGTGAGAGTTACTGCATCAAATGATATGAATAAAATTTCAATTATAAAAAAAATACAACTAGGAGATAATAGTTTTCCTATTCAAAATCTTTATTCAAAATTAAGTTTTAGCTTTTATTGTGTAAATGGTAGAATTAAACATGAAGTAATTTTATCATTTGAGACTTCATTTTTGCTGAATGATTTAATTAAAAACGAACAAATAACCACAGACACTTTAGCAAAACATCAAATTAGCAAACTTGAAAACCTGAATAATACTGAAAGAAGTTTTTTATATCGGTATCAATTCTTTCAACCTAAAGAATGCAATAAATGTTATATGATAATTTTTGATATTGATGAATATCGGGAATATTGGGGTTGTCATATTTATGGTGTATTAGAAATTGAGTAACTTACAAATATTAAAATTGGATAAAAAAATAACTTATGAAAAAATGGTCAATAGATAATCTGCAAAAAACCTGGTACTTGATTTCGAAACTTCACCAAGGACAGAAGTACGGCGGGGATGAAGAGAATCTACAAATTGAATATATTAACCATATTGGCAGTGTTACTTTCGAAATTATAAATTCATTTAATTTTGAAGAAAATATAGATGCTGATTTTATCATTTCCTGTGCGTTATTGCATGATACAATCGAAGATACCGAAGCTACATTTGAAAAGATTAAAGAGTTATTTGGAGAACAAATCGCAAACGGAGTTAGCGCTTTAACCAAAAACACTAATTTAGAAAATAAAAAGGACCAAATGACAGACAGCTTGTTTAGAATACAACAACAACCTAAGGAAGTGTGGTCCGTAAAAATGGCCGATAGAATTTGTAATCTATACGCTCCACCCTATTACTGGACGGCCGAAAAGAAAAAGGAATACCATAAAGAGTCTTTATTAATTTACGATACTTTAAAAGAAGGAAATACTTATCTCGCCAATCGATTAAAACAAAGAATCAATGATTATGTAAAGCACTTTTAAAAAGAGATTTCTCTATAAGGAATTAAAATATTTGTATTATTTAATAATACCTGGCTACGGAACTAAGACAAATTCGCACTCAAATTATGAAAACATTTTGCCTAATACTATTATTTTTAGGGTTAGCAGTTACAGGAATTGAAGCACTAAATGACTTTACAAAGACTAAGATATTTTTTGCTTCATTTAATCCTCAAAAATATTATCATAAAGATATATTGGTGGTAAACGAAAAAATACCGCCAATGAGCAGCAGCAGTAATAAGACTTCCTGGATATTTTATGGGTATTGCAAATCTGATAAATTAAAAAGTGGAATTACGATTTCTAAAAGCACAGTTGAAAATCAAAATACAAGTGAAATTCCAATTTGGAGAATCAGTTCTGTAAAAAATAAAATAATTTACAGACGAAAAGACAACATAGTAAATAGTCCTTTTTCTTATGAAATGCGCGACTATTGGATGACTCCAATATTAATTTTATCAATAATACCAAGCTTATTTGTATTGATTAATATAAGAAGAAAGAAAAGAAACAAGAGTATTCTAGAAAAATATATAATGTAATGAAAATACATAGATTTTATAACCATAAGGAAATATTGTACATTGAATACCCGATCGCTCAGATATATTAACGCAATGATAGCGCGGAAATTCTTTCCGTGCCCGTTGCTATAAGACACAAGAAAAGTCACAATTAAAGAATCTATTAAATTGAGAGATTGTTTTTCTACTTCAATGACAATCATGCAGATTTAGAAATTAATTTAACTTCGTTCTTCTAAATTGATATACTTTGCGGGCACGGAAAGAATTTCCACTCTATAGTTGTCTAAATCTGCCATATCCGAGCGATCGGGGTTATTGCGGCGGGGCTCACCTCTTCCCATCCCGAACAGAGTAGTTAAGCCCGCCTGCGCAGATGGTACTGCAGTTATGTGGGAGAGTATGTCGTCGCCTTTCTTTAATCTGAACTCGTTTCAGATTCTTTTAAAACCCTGTTTCTAACGAAACGGTTTTTTTGTTTTGTAAAATATAACAGTTATCTGGGAGTCCCGATAATTATCGGGAGCCGTCTTTCTTTGTTTTTGTTCAAATTTGAAAAAATAAGTTGTTGAAAATTCAACCTTTTTTTTGATCAAGAGTAAAAGATCAATCCTGAAAACATTGGCTTTTTTAAAGTAAGAATAATTGGTTAAAAAAATAAGTTTTTTGATGGATTGTATGTTATGTTTTGTATGTTTGAAAAAAATAACAGTCTGTTTATGACGTAAAGTCGAGCCGTTTTGGACATATTGGAACCGCGTTATACCTGGATAAACAAGGTAACGGATATGCCATAAAACCTTAAAAATTCACGTTTATATTTAATTTGGGAAATAATTTTCAAAAAATAGGCTACTTTATAAGGGTGTAAAAAAAAAAACAAAAGTACTTGTTTTAAAAAAAATGAGGCTCTTTGAAAGGTTTTGATTTTTATAAAATGTCTTGTAGGAACTAAATAATACTTTTAAATAGAATTAGTAATAAATTCAGATAAAAAAACAAAAATATGAAAAAATTAATTACACTTTTATTAATGGTTTTGAGCCTGCAGATGTTTGGACAGTGTTTTCAGAAAATAAGTGCAAGTAATAATTTTACTATTGCAATAAAAGCGGATGGTACTCTTTGGGGTTGGGGTAATAATGCTGATGGTCAATGTGGCGATGGTACAAATTCTACAAGAATTGTGCCAACACAAATAGGGACCAGTGGAAATTGGGGGAGCTTTGACACAGGAGACTTTCATACTATTGCCATAAAAGCAAATGGTACACTTTGGGCATGGGGAAATAACAGATTCGGTCAATTGGGTGATGGTACAAATACGAATAGAAATGTGCCAACTCAGATTGGGACTGCTAATAATTGGAAAAGTGTTGATGGAGGATGGAATCATACTGTTGCAATAAAAATGGATGGCACACTTTGGGCATGGGGATATAATGATTCCGGTCAATTGGGAGAAGGCACATATATTAATAAAAATGTGCCAACCCAAATTGGGACTAGTGTAAATTGGGGAAGCGTAGCCGCAGGAGCCTTTCATACTATTGCCCTAAAAACAGATGGTACACTTTGGGCTTGGGGAGCTAATCCTGGACGATTTGGAAATGGTACTAATACTAGTAGTCTAGTACCAATACAAATAGGAACTGATACTAATTGGAAGAATGTTTCAACAGGGTTAGGGCATACTATTGCCCTAAAAACGGATGGGACGCTTTGGGCTTGGGGGGATAACGATACCGGTCAATTGGGTGATGGCACAAATACTGATAGAAATGTGCCAACACAAATTGTGAGTATTACTAATTGGAAAAGTGTTGATGTAGGAGATATGCATACTATTGCAATAAAGACGGACGGTTCACTTTGGACTTGGGGGCGAAATAATTCCACCCAATTGGGCGATGGTACAAATATTAATAAAAATGTGCCAACACATATAGAGAGTGCTACAAATTGGCAATATGTTGCTGGGGGGGTTAATCATTCTTTTGCAATAAAAACGGATGGTTCTCTTTGGGCTTGGGGAAATGGTTATTTATTAGGTGATGGTACATCGAATGCTAGCAATGTGCCAAAAGCTATTGTATGTCCTACGAGTGTTTTGGCAGTGGATGATTTTGAGGTTACCAATGAGATGAAGATTTATCCCAACCCAATAAAAGATATTTTAAATTTTTCTTTTGATGCAGCAATTACTACTGTCTCAATCTATAATTTATTGGGTCAAGAAGTAATTGTAAAATCTCTAAATGCTAATGAAGGAACAATAGATGTATCAAATTTGTCTTCCGGAACGTATTTTGTAAAAGTTTATGCTGATAATTTGGTTAGAACCTTAAAAGTTATTAAAAAATAAAAAGTTATTATTTCAAATTTAAAACCTCAAAATTCCAAAAGAGTTTGGTTTTTTTCTTAATAATTTGTACTAATAGGCGTTTTTATCAACCCGATCGCTCAGATATATTAACGCAACGATAGCGCGGAAATTCTTTCCGTGCCCGTTGCTAAGACACAAGAAAAGTCATAATTAAAGAAATATATTAAATTGAGAGATTGTTTTTCTACTTCAATGACAATCATGCAGATTTAGAAATTAATTTAAGTTAGTTCTTCTAAATTGATACACTTTGCGGGCACTGAAAGAATTTCCGCGCTATCGTTGTCTAAATCTGCCATATCCGAGCGATCGGGTTTATAATTAAATCAATTGCTGCTGAATCATACGTAAAAGGAAAAAAAATGATTAAATTTAGTTCTGGAAGTTACGTAACAAAAACAGGCTTTATTGTAAAAATATATAGCAATGGAAACGGAGACTTCAAAGGATTAACGTATTAGACAAGATGGAAATATTTAAACAAATAGATGTTCTAATTTCGGAAAACATTGGTTTTCAAAAACTAAATTTTTCCCATTTAGACTATATGAAAGATTACAATACTGGAATATTTTACAAAGAAACCAGCGACAAAATTGATGCTTTAAGTTATGCCTTTGGATATGATTATAGAAATTACGACCCTATCATTATGAATCAGGATAGTTTCGCATCATGGATTACTTTTAAGAATGTTGAAAAGATACTAGATTATTGCCTGTATAATCAAACTAATCCAAAACAATTTGAAAATTCAAATGAATTCTATTTAAACATCAAAAAAACTATATTAAATACTGAAGTACTTGATATTAAAGAAAATATTTTTTATTCTGTATTTTATAAAGATAAAAAACTTCTAATAGATAATATTTTGAAAGGTACAGAACAAGCTCAAATTTTCATAAACGATTATCATTTGTCATATTTCAATCGATTTTCTACGATACAGGATGTAAACGACAAGATATTAGAAAAATACGACTGGATGGATTGGAGTGATTATTTCTTTAAAGACGCTCACTTTAAAGCCATAATAATAATGAAGTTATGCAACAATAATAAAAAATACGATGAATTTACTGCTATGTATAAATTAAGAATATTTGATGCGATACAAGACGGAAGTAATGATTTAATTCCGTTTTATGAAAACTTACTTAAAGTCATGAATTATTTAGATAGTGGTGAATATAAAAATCTACTTTAAATTAATTAATTTTTGTAATTCGATAACATGATAAGTAAATAAAGTCTTCTTAAAATTAACCCGATCGCTCAGATATATTAACGCAACGATAGCGCGGAAATTCTTTCCGTGCCAGTTGCTATAAGACACAAGAAAAGTCATAATTAAAGAAATCTATTAAATTGAGAGATTGTTTTTCTACTTCAATGAGAATCATGCAGATTTAGAAATTAATTTAAGTTAGTTCTCCTAAATTGATATACTTTGCGGGCACGGAAAGAATTTCCGTGCTATCGTTGTCTAAATCTGCCATATCCGAGCGATCGGGTAATTAACATTTAAAATGGAATTACTAAAAACTCTTTATTTTGTTTTTTCATTGTTTATATATACTCTAAATAGACTCTGGATCGTTTAAAATTCATATTATCCCATATATTTGTTCCAAAACAAAAAATCAAAGATCTCTATGAAAACATCTAGATACACTAAAGTAGCCGTGATAATTATGGTAGTTTTATTTGTGGCTATTAGTGTTATTAGCTGCAGCACTCATGTTCACAATAGTGGTAATAAAATCCCACCAGGACAAGCTAAAAAAATGTCAGGAAGCAAAAGTGCAAAAGCATATGCTCCCGGACAACAGAAAAAGAAATAATAAAAAACGCCTTCTATAAATCAGAAGGCGTTTCTATTTGTAAACTTAAATCACGATTTACACAAAATACAATTAGAAATCCGATTTAAGAATTGGTTTATATTGTATTTACTTTTTAGCAGAATTATTTGTCACTTTAATCAAATAAGTTCCCTCCGGTAAATCTCCAATATTAGAAGCATTACTTCCGGCTATTTTTTTTCCTTGCGAGAAAACCTCAACAGTTTTAGAACCAGTATTTGCTTCAGTTGTACTTGACGAAACAGACGGAAACGATTTTGCAGCAACTACAGCTTTTGCAGGACTAGCTTTTTTTATTGCATTAGAAGACTGAGCATTTTCAGCTACAGCTGTAGTAGTTGGTTTTGAGCTATTATAAGATTCCATAACCTGCTCATCTGTCATTGCAACACTGTATATTTTAAGGTCGTCTACGTCAGCATTAATCCCAACTGTGCCATTTAATGCACCCAATCTTAGAATGTATCCTTTTGTTAAGCGCGAAACACCTTCAACAGATTTTAATAATTCGCCGTTACGGTATATTTTTGATTTGGCACCATCATAGGTTACAGTGTATTGATACCAAACGTCTTTTGCAAGAGGAACTGAAACTATAATATTATTTGTATCTCCCCATCCTACAAGACTTAAATCTGAATTTCCTGATGATGCTGCCTGTTGTAATAAACCAAAATACTGGGTATTTACTGCGCTTCCATATCCAAAAATATAATTTGACGAAGCAATAGCATTGAATTTTACCCAAATAGATATTGATCTGGGTTTATTATCCTGCGGAAGATCTCCCACTACACCCTGCAAGACTTTATTAGTCAGGCGCTGTGCTCCTTTTGCAACGCCCATTCTGTCATTTACAAAATTGGGAGTACCTAAAAATGAGATTGTATTGTCGGTATTGTTCAAATTTCCGTTGAAATTGAATTCCTGAACCGGATTCTGGGCATTGGTATTTAAAAAACTTACAAACAGTAATGTCAGTAATAATTTTTTCATAGGTAACAGATTTTAGGGGATTTAAAAAAGTGTTCTTTCACAAACACCAAACTATATTATAATGCAAAAACTCAACAAATCTCAGTATCACAAATCATTATTATTAATATTTTAAATACATTTAAAATTCAATTATAGTTTTAGAAATTTTGTTAAAACTATAAATTTTATTCAAAGCTACCAAACTCTTACTGAGTATAAGTGCGATATTCTTATTTTAATTAATAAAATTCAAAACTAAATGACATACACGCTCTTATTTGTAAAAACATCTTTACAAAAAATCATTTACTACTAAATAAATAATTAAAAAGCCTCCTAAAGTAAAACTTTACAAGGCCTTTTACTATCCAAAAAAATTAACTGAGACTAAAAAAATTAACTAACTATTTACTATAAATAAATCTTGCTCTTAATTTGAAGTTATCTTTTTCGAAGGTGCATTCGTTATTTTCAACAAATAGGTTCCCTCAGGAAGATCATTTATACTCATTGTACTATTACTACTTCCATAAATCTTTTCTCCTTGTGAGAATACCTCAACATTCTTAGGTACATCATTAAGATCCACTGGCGCAATAATTGCCGATGAAGCAGACTTTGGAGTTGTTTTTGCTTTTACCCCGTCTTTTTTTACTGTTTTTACAGTAGGTGCCGGTTCAATAGCAGCGATTCTAACCGGTTTAGAACTGTTGTATAATGCATTAACCTGTTCTAAAGTCAAAGCAACATCGTAAATCTTCAAATCGTCTATATCAGCATTAATGCCCACTGTAGTGTTTATTTCGCCTAGTCTAAAAATATTACCTTTAGTAGAACGTGTAATTCCTTCTGCAGATTTGAGCAACTCTCCGTTACGGTATATTTTAGAAACTTTTCCGTCGTATGTTATTGTATAATTGTACCATGTTTCTTTGGCAAGCGGCACAGAAACAATTACATCATTAGAAGCTCCCCAACCCGCTAAACTTAAATCTGAGTTAGAAGAAGTCGTTCCTTGCTGTAATAAGCCACAGTATTGCGCATTATAAGCCGTACCGTAACCCCATATATAATTTGCCGAAGCAATATCATTTAATTTTACCCATACACTAACTGATCTCGGACTATTACCCTGAGGAAGATTGTCTACAACAGCCTCCATAGCTTTATTAGTTAGTCGTTGCGCTCCTTTTACCAATCCTGCTCTGTCTGCAACAAAATTGTTGGCCCCAATAAAAGAAGTGGTATTAGCGGTATTATTTAAAGTTCCATTGAAATTAAACTCCTGAATTGGATTTTGAGCATTAACATTCAAATAACTTACAAACATTAAAGTGAGTAGTAATTTTTTCATAATAGTAGATTTAGGGATTAAAAAACATTGTGTCTTTTTAACACCGCTAAACTATATTATTATGCATTTGACCTGAAATTTATTCGACAACGAACCTAAATAATCGTTTAAATAACC
The DNA here is from genome assembly GCF_046825355.2 of Flavobacterium sp. C3NV. Lineage (NCBI taxonomy): Bacteria > Pseudomonadati > Bacteroidota > Flavobacteriia > Flavobacteriales > Flavobacteriaceae > Flavobacterium > Flavobacterium sp. C3NV. The sequence continues at coordinate 26,158 of NZ_JBKQBJ020000023.1, forward strand.
AAAATCGATGATTTAAAAGCCTCAATTGTATTTATTTATAGTAATAGTCATTTTATTAAAACAATAAATTAAACTCAAACAAAATTATAATTTCTTACGTATAAATACGGTATTCGCAAATAAAACCAAAACATTAACACTTCAATAAAGCCCATTTTAAAAGTATTAGCCGCTAATGATCAATACTTTAAAAAAATGCAAAAAAAAAGCTCCATTCGGTTTTACGAATGGAGCTTTATATTTTAAAAAAGCAGTTGAACTACTTTACAAATTCAATTTTTTGAACTTCCTCTTCATTAACACTGTCAAAGAATCCTTGCTCGTTCATCCAGTCATCGCTAAATACTTTGCTCATATAGCGAGAACCGTGATCAGGGAAGATAGCAATAATATTACTGTCTTTCGTAAATTCACCTTCCTCTGCGTATTGTTTAATAGCCTGCATTACTGCTCCTGAAGTATATCCAACAAATAATCCTTCTTTTCTGGTGATCTCTCTGGCAGAGTGAGCACTTTCCTCATCAGTTACTTTAATGAACTTGTCGATGATGTCGAAATCTGTAGCAGATGGAATCAGGTTTTTACCTAAACCTTCTATACGATACGGATAAATTTCTTTGTTATCGAATTCTCTTGTTTCGTGGTACTTCTTTAAAACCGACCCGAAAGCATCTACACCTAGAATTCTAATATTTGGATTTTGCTCTTTTAGGAATTTTGCAGTTCCGGAAATCGTTCCTCCGGTTCCGCTACAAGCTACAAGATGTGTAATTTGTCCTTTTGTCTGTTCCCAAATTTCGGGACCTGTAGTGTTATAGTGGGCATCAATATTCAATTGATTAAAATACTGATTGATGTATACTGAGCCTTTTGTTTCTTCGTGTAAACGTTTGGCTACGTTGTAGTAAGATCTCTCATCATCTGCTGAAACGTGTGCGGGACAAACATAAACCTTTGCTCCTAAACTTCTCAACATGTCAATTTTATCTTTCGATGATTTTGAGCTTACTGCTAAAATACAATTATACCCTTTTATAATACTCACCATTGCCAGACTAAAGCCCGTATTACCTGATGTCGTCTCAATGATCGTATCACCTGGCGTTAGGATTCCTTTTTTCTCAGCTTCTTCAATAATATATAACGCTATTCTATCTTTTGAGGAATGTCCTGGATTAAAAGCTTCTACCTTTGCGTAGAAATTACCTTCTAACTCTTCGGTAATTTTATTTAGTTTAATAAGTGGGGTATTACCTATTAACTCTAAAACATTATTATAAGCGTTTATTTCTTCTTTCATAAAAAAATAGTTAATCGAAGGTATTTTTAAATACCCTTGATAGGTTGCAAATTTAACAAAAAATTTCTAATTAGCTTTTAATTTTTTCTAAATCTAATAAAAAACTAAATTCCTTTGCTAAGTCTCTTAAAGCCTCAAAACGTCCTGAAGCTCCGCCATGTCCGGCATCCATGTTGGTATCTAAAAATAAAAGATTATTATTTGTTTTTAGATTTCTCAACTTCGCTACCCATTTAGCTGGCTCCCAATATTGTACCTGCGAATCATGTAATCCGGTAGAAACGTACATGTTAGGATAGTTTTGCGCTTTTACATTATCATACGGTGAGTAAGATAACATATAATCGTAATATTTTTTATTATTTGGGTTTCCCCATTCGTCGTATTCTCCAGTTGTTAACGGAATACTGTCGTCTAACATTGTTGTAATAACGTCAACAAAAGGCACCTGAGCAATGACCCCGTTATATAATTCCGGAGCTTCATTTATAATTACGCCCATCAAAAGTCCTCCTGCAGATCCTCCTTCAGCATATAAATGTTCAGGAGATGTAAATTTTTCGTTAACTACAAATTTAGAGCAATCAATGAAATCTGTAAAGGTATTTTTCTTTTTTAACAGTTTTCCGTCTTCGTACCATTGTCTTCCTAAATCTTCTCCACCTCTAATATGTGCTATGGCGTAAACAAAACCACGATCTAACAACGAAAGTCGTGTCGATGAGAAATAAGTATCCATTGTAATTCCGTAAGATCCGTACGCATAAAGTAACAACGGATTTTTACCGTTTTTCTGTAATCCTTTGCGATAAATCATCGAAATAGGCACTTTTACACCATCTCTGGCAGTTGCCCAAATACGCTCTTCGATATAATTTTCTTTATCAAATTTTCCGCCTAAAACCTGTTGTTCCTTAAGGATTTCCTTGGTTTTAGTTTTCATATTAAAATCAATTACAGATGAAGGCGTAGCCAGCGATTGATAGCTATAACGTAAAACATCTGTATCAAAATCGATATTGGTAGTTGTGTAAGCATTGTATGTTTCGCTGCCAAAAGGAAGGTAATAATCGGCATCACCATTCCACGGCATAATGCGAATATGGTTTAATCCGTTTGAGCGTTCTTCAACAACTAAATAATTTTTGAAAATTTCGATATCTTCTAATAAAACATCTTCACGATGCGGAATAAGATCTACCCAGTTTTTCTTTCCTGTCTTATTTTCAGGCGTTTTCATCAACTTAAAGTTGGTCGCCTTGTCTTTATTCGTTAGAATATAAAAAGAGTCCTCAAAATGCGAAATACTGTATTCTAAACCACGTACACGAGGCTGAAACACCACAAATTCTCCATCTGGAGTATCAGAATTCAAAATTCTGTATTCTGTCGTCAAAGTGCTTCCTGAACCAATTACAATATATTTTCTTGATTTTTCTTTGCTTACAGACACATTAAAAGTATCATCGGTTTCATTAAAAACCAAAACATCTTCTTTTGAATCTGTATTTAATTTATGTCTAAAAACCTTATCAGCTCTTAAAGTAACTTCATCTTGTTTGGTATAGAAAATCGTATTGTTGTCATTTGCCCAAACTGATCCTCCGGTTGCATTTTCGATTTTATCTGCTAAAATCTCTCCTGTTTCTAAGTTTTTGACCTGAATAGTGTAAATTCTTCTTCCCACAATATCTACTCCAAAACTGGCAAATTTATTATTCGGGCTTACGCTTAAACCTCCTAGTTTAAAGTAAGCATGATCTTTTGCCAATTCATTGCAATTGAATAAGATTTCCTCATCTGCCGAAAGGCTTCCTTTTTTTCTTGAAAATATGGGGTAATCCTGGCCTGTTTCGAAACGAGTGATGTAATAGTAACCATTATAAAAATAAGGAACAGATGAATCATCTTCTTTGATTCTGCCTTTCATCTCTTCATACAAACTCTCCTGAAGATCTTTTGTATGCGATGTCATACTCTGGTAATATGAATTTTCCTGATTCAGATAATCGATAACTTCAGAATTTTCGCGGTCATTTAACCAAAAATAATTGTCAATTCTTGTCTCTTTATGTTTTTTTAATGATTTAGGAATTTCTTTGGCTTGTGGAGCCATTATATCGTTTTGCATTGATTAAGCATTAGTTTTTAAATACGAAGGAGCAAAAATACTACAAAGACAACAGAACCAAATTAATTTTTTCATAAAATATTCTATTGATATCATAAAGCAATATACTAATTTTGTACGAAACAATTTAAAAAATCAACAAAAATGGATTTAATGGGAATGATGGGTAAACTTAAAGAAACCCAACAAAAAATTGAAGATACGAAGAAGCGTTTGGATACTGTTTTGATTGATGAACAAAGCGCTGACGGATTACTAAAGGTAACATTAACTGCAAATAGAAAAGTAAAATCGATCTCTATTGATGATTCTTTGCTTGAAGATAAAGAACAATTAGAGGACTACTTAGTTGTAACGCTAAACAAAGCAATAGAAAGAGCTACAAGCGTTAACGAACAAGAACTTGATGCTGTTGCAAAAATGGATATGCCAATGATTCCAGGAATGGATAATTTATTCAAATAAGAGATTTTTTTATTTCTTTTAATTAAAATCCGATTCATTTTTAACGAAATGAATCGGATTTTTTTTATGCCTTTTTCTTTCCTTTTTTTCTTTGAAAATTTCTTTGTTGCAATCGAAATAGTCAAGCCTTTACATTTTATTTAGCGCCTCCTTTTTTTGTTTTTCGAAAGTACAAAACACCTCTTCCACCCTTCTTTTTTACCTCACTTTTCAAGTGTAAAATAATGATTTTCAACAGAAAACGTTTGCGTAGATTTTTTTTTCTACTGACAAATATCATCTTTATTCTATTGATATGTCTTGATATTTGATACAGATAAAAAGCAAAATCTTATCCTTTTTTTTCTTTAGAAGCAAAAATTTGTAAGTATTAAGCAATCCAAAAAACATTAAAAAATGAGTAAAAAAGATAGAATGAGAAATTAGTTATAAATAGATTTTTAGAGTTAATCCTACATCAGACTCAAAAAAACTTTCGTCGTAAAAATAATTAGTGATCACAATCTATAAAACTGCATTAAAAGTGAATATTAACTATAACACAAATTACTATGAATGAGAAAACTTTAAGTCCAAATGGAACCGAAAACAAAACAGCAGAAAAACAAAGTGCTGGATTAGTAAAAGATCCCGTAAAGGAAACTCCAAAAGTTGATGCTATTGCTCATGTCGAAGAACTTGCCAAAAAAGGAGCCATTGCTCTGGAACAATTCCTGGAACTTAATCAGGAGCAAGTTGATTATATTGTAGCCAAAGCCTCTGTTGCTGCTGTAGACAAACACGGCGAACTTGCTTTGCATGCTGTTGAAGAAACAGGCCGCGGTATTTTTGAAGACAAAGCAACCAAAAATATGTTTGCTGCCGAAAATGTAACCAATAGCTTAAAAAACTTAAAAACCGTAGGTATTATAGGCGAAGATCAATTATCAGGAATTGTAGAAATTGCAGAACCCGTAGGCGTAATTTGTGGTGTTACACCAACAACCAACCCTACTTCTACTACTGTTTTCAAAGCATTAATTGCTCTTAAAACCCGTAATCCAATTATATTTGGTTTCCATCCGTCGGCTCAACAATGCTCTAAAGCTGCTGCAATTGTAGTTCGCGATGCCGCGATTGCTGCCGGAGCTCCGCAAAATTGTATTCAATGGATCGAATATCCATCTGTAGAAGCTACCAATTCTTTAATGAACCATCCTACAATTGCCACCATTCTGGCAACCGGAGGAAATGCAATGGTTCGCGCCGCTTATTCTTGTGGTAAACCAGCTTTGGGCGTTGGTGCCGGAAACGTTCCTGCGTATATTGAGAAAACCGCCAATATAAAACAAGCCGTTTACGATATCGTACTTTCAAAATCATTTGACTGGGGAATGATCTGCGCCTCTGAACAAGCTGCTATTATCGATAAAGAAATTTATGAAGAAACAAAAGCTGCTTTTAAACACCATCATGTTTATTTTGCTAATGAAAAAGAAAAAGCAAAACTTGAAGAATTAATGTTTGGCGTTACTGCAAAAGGTATAAACTGCGGTGGTGCAAAACTAAACTCAAGTGTTGTTGGAAAATCTCCGCAATGGATCGCAGAGCAAGCTGGTTTCTCTGTTCCTGAAAATGTGGTAATTATTGCTGCTGAAGTAACAGAAGTTGGCGTAAATGAACCTTTGACCAGAGAAAAACTTTCTCCTGTTTTGGCGATTCTAAAATCAAATTCAACAGAAGAAGGTATTAAACTATCTGAACAAATGGTAGAATTTGACGGATTAGGTCACTCAGCAGCCATTCATACAAAAGACGAAAAAATAGCTAAAGATTTTGGAGTTGCCGTAAAAGCGATTCGTGTAATCTGGAACTCGCCTTCGACTTTTGGAGGCATCGGAGACGTTTACAATTCATTTATTCCGTCTCTTACCCTTGGCTGCGGATCTTATGGAAAAAACTCTGTTTCAGGAAATGTTGGTGCAATAAATTTAATAAATATCAAGCGAATTGGTAGAAGAAATAATAATATGCAATGGTTCAAAGTCCCTTCAAAAATCTATTTCGAGCCTAACTCGATTCAATATTTAAAATCAATGCAATCTCTTGACAAAGTAATGATTGTAACTGATTTGATTATGCTAAAACTTGGTTTTGTTCAAAAAATCATAGACGTTTTAAACCGTCGTGCCAACAAAGTCGATGTTAGAATTTTTTCTAATGTAGAGCCAGATCCAAGCATCGAAACGGCCAGAGCAGGTGCAGAAACCATGTGTGAGTTTCAGCCGGATACTATTATTGCGCTGGGCGGAGGATCTGTTATGGATGCTGCAAAAGTTATGTGGCTGCTATACGAACAACCTCAGGTTTCGTTTGATGATGTCAAACAAAAATTCCTGGACATTCGTAAACGTGCCGTGAAGATTCCAACCTTAGGAAAAAAAGCAAAAATGATTTGTATACCAACAACTTCAGGAACAGGCTCTGAAGTAACTCCTTTTGCGGTAATTTCAGATCATTCTGTCAATAAAAAATATCCTTTGGCAGATTATGCTTTTACACCAACTGTTGCGATTATCGACTCTGAGTTAACGAAAACCGTTCCTCCGTCAGTTACTGCAGATACAGGAATGGATGTACTTACGCACGCAACAGAAGCCTATGTTTCGATTGTGGCAAATGATTACACAGACGGACTTGCTCTTCAGGCTATCAAAATGGTATTTCAATATCTGGAAAGAACCTATCTTGACGGTAAAAATGACGACGAAGCACGCGATAAAATGCACAATGCTTCGACAATTGCAGGTATGGCATTTGCCAATGCAATGTTAGGAATTTCCCACTCTATGGCGCATAAAATTGGCGGAATGTTCCATACACCACACGGTCGTACAAATGCTATTTTATTGCCTTATGTGATTAAATACAACGGAGAAGTTCCCGGAAAACTTTCGGTATGGCCAAAATATTCTACTTATAAAGCAGATCAAAAATATTTTGAAATTTGCCAAATGTTAGGCCTTCCGGCAAAAGGACCAAAAGACGGACCTCAGGTTTATGCTCAGGCTTGTTATGAATTGGGTAAAAAAGTAGGTATAAAAATGAGCTTTAAAGAACAAGGTCTGGATGAAAAAGAATGGCTTGCAAAACTAAACACACTTGCCATGAATGCTTTTGAAGATCAATGTACTCCGGCAAACCCTCGTTTACCATTGGTAAAAGATATGGAAGAAATTATGCGTAAAGCATATTACGGAGAAAAAATCTAAATCATAGATTTAGATAAACACTAAAAAAACCGCCTTTTGGGCGGTTTTTATGTTTTTATAAAAATACGAAAATTAAAACTTCTGAAGCGTTTCAATCACATACGTATGCATCACTTCTTTATAATCTAAATGAGTTACAAGTCTTAGTTTATTGCTCCCCATTGAGCTTATTAAAATATTTTTTTGTTTTAATTTTTCAATCAGAAGCTGATCACTGTAACCTTCTGCCAATGAAAAGATCAAAATATTAGTTTCTACAGGTTCAATATGTGACACCCACGGCTTTGTGCTTAAAATTGCGGCGATTTCTTTTGCACGTCTGTGATCTTCTGCCAATCTTTCAATATTATTAGCCAAAGCATATAGTCCGGCTGCAGCCAAATAACCAACCTGACGCATTCCTCCGCCTAATATCTTCCTGATTCTCAACGCTCTGTGAATATCAGCTTTGCTTCCTAACAAAATTGAACCAATTGGAGCGCCTAATCCTTTTGATAAACAAACTGAAATAGTATCGAAAATAGCACCAAAATCTTTGGGATTTTGTCTTTTGGCCACCAATGCATTCCAAATTCTCGCTCCATCAAGATGGAATTTCAAATTATTGGCATCGCAAACCTTTTTTATTTCTCTTAAATCATCTAGTTCATAACAAGCTCCGCCACCTTTGTTGGTTGTATTTTCTACACAAACCAAACTCGTCAACGGACTATGATAAAATTCCGGATCATTAATCGCTGCTGCAACCTGACTTGCCGTAATCATACCTCGATTTCCATCCAATAAGCAACAAGAAACGCCACTATTAAACGAAACTCCGCCACCTTCATAATTATAAACGTGGGCATATTTATCAGCAATTAATTGCTCTCCGGGCTGTGTATGTAATTTTATAGCGGTTTGGTTGGCCATAGTTCCTGACGGAAAAAATAGTCCGGCCTCCATACCAAAAAACTCAGCGACTCTGGTTTCCAACTCAATAACTGTAGGATCTTGTCTGTATACATCATCGCCAACATGAGCGTTAAACATATACTGCAACATTTCGTTGGTAGGTTTGGTAATAGTATCGCTAATTAAATTTATCTCCATATTCTAAAAAGTATATCTTTTTTGTACAGCAAAATTACGTATTACTGATAGTTATTCTTGGCAAGTTTTGCTAAAATTTAACTTGTAAATACAATTAAACCAAATTAACGTAATATTTACAAAAATCATATAAAACTAACATTAATATTCTAAAATTAGCTTATAATTTTAAAAACCAATTTGTTAGATATAAAAATTACTGCTTATATGCAATAAAGGCTAAACACATAAATAACTGATAATCATACAATAAATTCATTCTTAAAATTAAACTTAAAAAAGCCCATTATTATTACTTTAGCGCAAAGCAAACAAAAAATAAATGCTAATTTTTTTCTTTAGTAATTAATTCCTGAAAGCAAAATTATCTTCCGGCAACTTATCTACTTCACAAAGACTTTTTAGAGCTACTGTCTGGACACAATATTATAAGTTCAATTTTAAACACAAATTTCACAAATTTGCACAAATTTAAATGGTCAGCTTAGTTTGTGAAATTAATTTCACAAACTAATTAGTGGCAATTAGTGAAATTCGTGTTTATTTTTGTATTTATGTCCAAACGGTAGCTTTTTAGAGACTATTTTATATGTTAAAATTAATGTTATAATCTAAAAACTATATCTTATTTTTGTACAATAAAAATTACGTGTTTACTACGAGTTCTTTCTATAAGCTTCAATAATCACGTAAAATTCAAGAAACAATAAAAACTACTATTAATTTATGACAACTACCGAACAAATAAAAAGTATTGTGGAGCGCCTTGGTGCGTTGAGGAGGTATCTTTGACGTTGATGCCAAACTAATTGAAATTGCCAACGAAGAAGAAAAAACCTTCGCACCAGACTTTTGGAACAATGCAAAAGAAGCCGAAGTCATTGTAAAAAACCTTCGAAACAAGAAAAAATGGATCGAAGATTACAACAAAGCCATCGAACTTACAGATGAATTGCAACTTGCCTATGATTTTTATAAAGAGGGGGAACTTTCTGCAGAAGAATTAGACGAGCATTACAATACAACGCAAGCTCATATCGAAAACATCGAGTTCAAAAACATGCTTTCAGACGAAGGAGACAGTTTGAGTGCCGTAGTACAAATTACTGCTGGTGCGGGCGGAACCGAAAGTTGTGATTGGGCAGGAATGCTAATGCGTATGTATATGATGTGGGGAGAAAGTTATGGTTTTAAAATAAAAGAACTAAACTTTCAGGCCGGCGAAGTTGCGGGAATTAAAACCGTTACGCTGGAGTTTGAGGGCGATTATTCTTTTGGATATTTAAAAGGAGAAAACGGCGTACATCGTTTGGTTCGAATCTCTCCCTTTGATAGTAATGCCAAACGTCATACTTCATTTGCATCTGTATATGTTTATCCGCTTGTTGATGACAGTATCGAAATTGACATTAATCCTGCCGATATCGAAATTACAACTTCCCGATCCAGTGGTGCCGGAGGACAAAATGTGAATAAGGTTGAAACCAAAGTACAATTGGTACACAAACCAACCGGAATCCAGATTCAATGTTCTGAAACCCGATCTCAGCAAGACAACAGACAACGTGCCATGCAAATGTTACGTTCGCAATTGTATGAAATCGAATTGAAGAAACAGCAAGCACAACGCGCTGATATCGAAGCCGGAAAAATGAAAATCGAATGGGGTTCGCAAATACGTAATTACGTAATGCAGCCTTATAAGTTAGTAAAAGATGTTCGTACAGGCTATGAAACCAGTGATGTCGATGGCGTTATGAACGGAAATATTGATCCTTTCCTAAAAGCATTTTTAATGATGATGGGGCAAAAAGAGGAAGAATAAATGAATAAATATATCAAAGGTTGTTTAGTAATAATAGGTGTTTTTATTACTCTGGTAGCAATAATGATTGGTTGGTTCTTGTGGTCATCAGATCACCGAAAAAAACAAGCCGAGATTGATGCAGTCGAGTTCTCAAAAGAATGCGATACAGTCAAACTTATTACTGAACGACCTGAGATTCAGTTCGCAAAATTCAAAAAGAATGAAATTAATATTCTTAAGTTTCAGATACTAAGACAAGGAAAATTTATTCAGGACACATTGATTAAAAATGGGTTCAAGAAAAGAACCAGTTATGATGAATATAAATCTATCAATATTCCTTATAAAACATTTTTAAAAACTGATACCATTGTAGTCACCACACAAAACAAATTGCATTATTATATTTCGGGCTATCATCATTATGCTTACTTACATTACGGAATGACGGGCTATGTTGGAAGTAATGACTGTAGATTTTCTGATAATCCTACAATTAACAATGAAGTTTTTTTGCGACCGGTACTTTTCAGGGAAAACGGTTGGATTAATCCCGAAGTATCAAAACATATTCGTAAAATTAGTGTATCAGATAGTATCGAGTATTATAGTTTTGCCAAAAAAAGCAAAATAAAAATAAAAGACGCAGATCGTATCCTGAAAGAAAAAAGAAAAGATCAGGTTTTTAGATCAACCACAACTGACGGAATCGAGGTTGGCCCAAAAAATAGTTACTACATATTTGGCGAAGAAACAGAATCAGGAACACTTCCTGATGACTTAGTTCCCAGAAACCTTAAACATTATGTAGTTAAAATAAATTGCGAAACCGGAGAATATAAACGATATGAAAATTATCCATTTGATAATTAATTATTTACTTTTATAAGTAACAGTAAATATTCTTATTACATTTTAAGTATCTTAAGAATAGTAACTTTATTCAATCTTTTTAATTTAAAATTACGACAATGATAAAATGGGCAGATATAATTCGTTTTACGAATAAAGGAAATCCAACTCCGGATAAAAGAGTGGAGAAAACACCGGAAGAATGGAAACAGCTTTTAACGCCGGAAGAATTTCAGGTGGCACGATTAAAAGGCACCGAAAGATCTTTTAGTTCTGAACTTTGCAGTTTATTCGATCCGGGAATTTATGAATGTAAATGTTGTGGCACTTTACTTTTTGATGCAACCGAGAAATTCGAATCAGGAACAGGCTGGCCTTCTTTTACACAACCGCTAAAAGAAAATGCTATTGCTTATCATGCAGACAAATCATACGGAATGATTCGTGTTGAGGTGGTTTGCAATACCTGCGATGCACATTTGGGGCACGTTTTTCCTGATGGTCCTGAACCAAGTGGTTTGCGTTATTGCATTAATGCTATTTCTCTTTCTAAAATAAAAGAATAAAAATTCCAAAAAAGCGATTCCTTAAAAGTGAATCGCTTTTTTTTTATAATTTCATTTTAAAACGAGAATAAAATTTTAAAAAAACTTTCAATTTAACTTCATAAGAAAATATACTTTTTATTAAATTAAGATTTAACTTACCAATTTTGCTGTTTTTAAAAATTAAACTCAAAAACATTCAAAAAAAATAAAAAGCAACCTTCCATTTTTTCTTATTTTCTTTAAATAAATAATAAAAATCAACAAAAAGCTCATTCCAAATTCAAAGCCAACGAAACCTACAAAATATCACGATGCTTTTGCAATCGCTCACAAAGCCAATTTAAAGCTAAAAACCAATTGATTTAAAACAAGATAACTTTATAATAATTACCTAAAACACTTAGTTTTAATTTTAAAAACTAACACTTTAAAACCTACAAAATATCAGTAATAAAGTTTATATCATAGCCTGACAATTCAAAAACAATCAAAAAATTAATAGAATTACTGTTAAAATTGTAATATTTAAACTATTATTTAAAATACTATATAAAAAACTTCAAAATAAGATTAGGTAATTTAAATCTAATTGATTTTATTTGGTGCGAAATAACCCCTAAAACAATTAAATTCATTCGATGAAATCCTATTCAATTCAAGAAATTAATGAAGTTATTAATGGCGTAATTTACGGCACAACTTCGCAAAGCATTACAGCAACAGAACAATTAGAAAAAGCCACCACTTCTGAAATTTCTTTTATAGGAAATAAAAAATATGAAAAATTCTGGGAAGCTTCAAAAGCTTCAATTGCAGTTGTTAATGAAGACATTTCAATTGAACCAGGAAATAATCGTGCTTTTATAAAGGTAAAAAATGCTGATTTGGCTATGTCTCAAATTTTAGCACTTTTTGCTCCGCCTACTCCAATATTCCGTAATAATATCCATAAATCAGCTAATGTTGATGAAACAGCTATTATTGGCGAAGGTGCAAGAATTGGTGCTGGTTGCTATATTGGTCCAAAAGTTGAAATTGGTGCAAATGTTACTATTTATCCAAACGTTACCATTTTAGACGAATGTACTATTGGTAAAAATACAATCATTTGGTCAGGGGCTGTAGTTCGTGAACGTTGTCATATTGGTAATGATTGTATCATTCACCCAAATGCAACAATCGGAGCTGATGGTTTTGGATTTCGTCCTTGTAGTGAAAAAGGTTTAGTAAAAATTCCACAAATTGGAAATGTAATTATTGGTAACGGAGTTGAAATTGGAGCAAATACTTGCGTTGATCGTGGAAAATTTAGTTCTACAGTTCTTGGCGACGGATGTAAAATCGATAATTTAGTTCAAATTGGACATAATAGTAAATTAGGTAAATTTTGTATTATGGCCGGAAATAGCGGTTTAGCCGGTTCTGTAACATTAGGAAATGGTGTTATTATTGGCGGAAGCGCTTCTATAAAAGATCATACTACTATAGGAGATGGTGCTATTGTTGGAGCTGGTTCAGGAGTCGTTGGTGATATTCCTGCAGGAAAAACAATGTTAGGATATCCTGCTGTCGAAGCTCGTGATGCATTAAAACAATGGGCTATTTTGAAAAGAATGGTTGGCGATTCAAAAAAATAAAATACAAACACACATCATATAAAAAACAGAAGCTTGCTTCTGTTTTTTTTGTTTTACAACCAAAAGTTACTTAAAATTGATTTTAGAAATGTATGATCTGCTGTGATTTTTACGTCTTAGGAAACTTACTTTTATTTTAACTCAAGATTATATTTATTATGTGGGTTTCAATTGATTTTGTAAATTAGCCAACACTATTTTGTAAAAACCACAATATACCATGGATTTAAACTTCAATAAAAACGAAGATCACAATAAACTATTACTTTCTGACTTAAAACAAAGATTCGCCAAAGTAAAACTGGGCGGAGGCGAAAAACGTATAGAAAAATTACATGCCGAAGGAAAAATGACAGCACGTGAGCGTATCGCTTATTTGCTTGACGAAGGCTCAAAAAGTATTGAAATTGGAGGTTTTGTTGGAGACGGAATGTATGCTGAACATGGTGGATGCCCTTCAGGAGGTGTTGTCATCAAAATAGGCTACATAAGAGGTAAACAATGTATCGTTGTAGCCAATGATGCTACCGTAAAAGCTGGAGCCTGGTTCCCAATTACCGGAAAGAAAAATCTTCGTGCGCAGGAAATTGCCATGGAAAACAGATTACCTATTATTTACCTGGTCGACAGCGCAGGGGTTTATTTGCCTCTTCAGGATGAAATTTTTCCTGACAAAGAGCATTTTGGCCGAATCTTTAGAAACAATGCACAAATGAGCAGTATGGGTATTACCCAAATTGCTGCCGTTATGGGGAGTTGCGTTGCCGGTGGAGCTTACTTGCCTATTATGAGCGACGAAGCTTTGATTGTAGATAAAACCGGAAGTATTTTCCTGGCCGGAAGTTATTTGGTAAAAGCTGCCATTGGAGAAACGATCGATAACGAAACTTTAGGCGGCGCCACAACACATTGCGAGATTTCGGGCGTGACTGATTATAAGGCTAAAGACGATAAAGACGCATTAGATAAAATAAAAAATATTGTAGATAAAATAGGCGATTATGATAAAGCGGGCTACAACCGAATCAAATCTGAAAAACCTGCTTTAGAACCAAAAGACATTTACGGAATTTTACCAAAAGCCCGAAACGAACAATACGATATGATGGAAATCATCAATCGTTTGGTTGATAATTCAGAGTTTGAAGCTTATAAAGATGGTTATGGTCAAACCATTATTACAGGTTATGCCAGAATCGATGGATGGGCGGTAGGAATTGTTGCCAATCAACGAAAAGTAGTTAAAACCAAAAAAGGAGAAATGCAGTTTGGCGGAGTTATTTACTCTGATAGTGCTGATAAAGCTACACGATTTATTGCCAATTGTAATCAGAAAAAAATTCCGTTGGTATTTGTTCAGGATGTTACCGGTTTTATGGTGGGATCAAAATCTGAACATGGCGGTATTATAAAAGATGGTGCAAAAATGGTAAATGCCGTTAGTAATTCGGTTGTACCAAAGTTTACCGTAATAGTTGGTAATTCTTACGGAGCAGGAAATTATGCCATGTGCGGAAAAGCCTATGATCCGAGATTAATTTTTGCATGGCCAAGTGCAGAACTTGCTGTTATGGGAGGAACTCAGGCTGCAAAAGTTTTAGCCCAAATCGAAGCTTCTTCGCTTAAAGCAAAAGGAGAAATCGTTGACGAAGCCAAAGAAGCTGAATTATTTAATAAAATTAAAGCGAGATACGACGAACAAACTTCTCCCTATTATGCTGCGTCAAGATTATGGACAGATGCCATCATCGATCCTTTAGATACCCGTACCTGGATTTCTATGGGAATTGAAGCTGCAAACCATGCTCCTATTCAAAAACAATTTAATTTAGGCGTTATTCAGGTTTAAAAAATTCCTGCATTTTTCAAAACACGTTAAAAAAATACAAAAATCTCACTTTCAGACACTTAAAACTAAGTATCTCATTAAAAAGTAGTAACTTTATATGTAATTTTTAATCACGTAGTATCATGGAAAATGTAAAAAGTTTAAATAAGTGGGCAAATGCGCACACTTATTTACCGGTTGATTTAGTACGTATTGTTTTGGGTGTATTTTTATTTATGAAAGGAATTTCATTTGTAACCAACATTCAGTATTTACATGATTTAATTTCTCCAATTGATCAGTTTGGCGGCGGAATGTTTCTTTTACATTACATTGCACCAGCGCATATGATTGGTGGTATTATGATCTTTTTCGGATTACTAACCCGTTGGGCAATTGCAGCCCAATTGCCAATATTATTTGGTGCAATTCTCATCAATTTTATGGGACATATGCACTCCGAAAGTTTAATTTTGGCTATAGTAGTACTTTTAGTTTGTGTTTTCTTCCTGTTTTACGGAAGCGGAAAACACTCTGCTGATTATTATTTCAAAATGCAACAATAACTTCATTTATCCTCAATAGCACAATTATCTACTGAGGATAAATAATAACACTACTTTTAAAGTTAATTAATTCTTTAAAATTTCTTTAATTGTATTTTATGAGTTAAATTCGCCACCATGAATTGGATTCGTAAAACCGTTATTTTTATATCACTTTTGATAATTGCTTTTTTTGCTGTTCAGGCAAACGAATCTTCTATTGAAATAAATGAAAGTCAAAAAACGGATACTAATTTCTCAATTGACTACGCCGATTCATTAGCCTTTATACAACCGCAGGCAAGTTATCAATTTGCAGCAAACATAAAATCGAATCCATCTATCTTAACAAAATGGTTTGATGCTGTATTGATGGTGATTCCTCAGCATAAAGCGGTTCAATCAACATCAAACTTTGCAAATCAATTTGCAACTCAGAGCAAGAAAGTCCTTCTAATGCTCTACCCCTTCCATTTTTTCTGGTAGGCATTTTATGAAATTTAATTAAGGAAAATCTTTTTCCTGACAAAAGTGAGCCGCTTTCTATCCTGAAAGCTGATTCATATTTCATAATAATTTTACCCAATTTTTTAAATCAATGGAAACAAGTGTAACCATAATTGGTATTGTGATCGCGATCATAGTAGCCATTCCTGTATATTTTTCAGCACGAACGAGTGCTGCAAGCAAATCAAAAATTTTAAACATAAAAAAGAAATTCAGTCCAACTCATCCGGAAGATTTTGATTTAACTGAATCTCAAAGCAACAAAACACTTACAATAGATCAGAAAAACAGACGATTTATTTTGATGAATTTCAATCCTAATCAGCAAGAATCTATTTATGTAGATCTAAAAACTGTTTCATCCTGTAAACTGGTTTTAACTACTGAAGGACCATCAGATACAATTGTAAAAATTGACTTTGAATTTCAGGATAAAGAAACTCCTAAAAAAATTACAATACCATTCTATGATTTTGATGATGACCGCATCAAACAGATAAGCGCCTATCAAGATCATCAGTTTGCAAAAAAATGGCTTAAAACCATCCAAGATTCTATTTCACGTTAGTTATTTAATTCAGAAAAGAGGCTCCTAGTGAGTCTCTTTTTTTTGCCAAATACATGATATTTGTCATTTTCTGCTTCGTTCATAAATTCTAATTTTGAATTATACAAAATCCGACTTTATGAAAATCTCACTGACCCAAAAATACAATGTCCCAGGTCCCAGATACACTAGTTATCCAACAGTTCCATACTGGAATGAAAGTGATTTTACTACTCAGGAATGGATAGCGTCTTTTCAGAAATCTTTTTCAGAAAGTAATACTCAAAACGGAATTAGTTTATACATTCATTTACCATTTTGCGAAAGTATGTGTACCTTTTGTGGATGCAATAAACGCATTACAAAAAATCATTCGGTAGAGGAAACTTACATACAAGCTGTTTTAAAAGAATGGGATTTGTATTGTAATTTATTACCTCAAAAACCACTCATCAAAGAAATTCATTTAGGCGGAGGAACGCCAACCTTTTTCTCAACAAGTAATTTAGAATTTCTCATAAATGGTATTCTCTCCAAAGCCGATAAAGCTGAAAACTACGAATTCAGTTTTGAAGGTCACCCTAACAATACTACATACGAACAACTTAAAAAATTATACGATTTAGGTTTTCGCCGAGTAAGTTTTGGCGTGCAGGATTATGCCGAAAAAGTTCAAAAAGCAATTCACAGAATCCAGCCTTTTCATAATGTCGCAAAAGTAACTTTTTGGGCAAAAGAAATTGGTTATAAATCGATAGGTCACGATATTATTTTTGGATTACCATTTCAAACGATTGAGAACGTAATTGACACTGTCGAAAAAACAAATTCTTTAAAACCGGATCGTTTGGCATTTTACAGCTACGCTCACGTACCATGGATAAAAGGTAACGGTCAACGCGGATTTAATGAAGAGAATCTTCCTAAAGATGCTGAAAAACGAAAATTATACGAAACAGGGAAACAAATGCTTTCTCAAAATGGTTACCACGAAATTGGTATGGATCATTTTGCGCTGGTTTCTGATAGTTTATACAAAGCAACAGCCAATAATGAATTGCATCGAAATTTCATGGGTTACAGCGCCTCAAAAACGCAGCTTATGATTGGTTTGGGAGTTTCATCTATTAGCGACAGCTGGTACAGTTTTGCTCAAAACACAAAAAGCATCGAAGAATACTATCAATTATTAGAAGAAGATAAATTGCCAGTTGTAAAAGGTCATATCTTAAGTGATGAAGACTTAATCATTAGAAAACACATATTAAACCTGACCTGCGAATTTGAAACTTCCTGGAATAGTGAATCCTTATACTTTAAAGAAATTCCTAACGTATTAGAAGATTTAAAAGAAATAGAAAAAGATCAGTTGATTATAATCGAGGAAGGCAAAATAACCATTACCGAAGCCGGAAGACCTTTTGTTCGAAATATATGTATGGCATTCGATTTACATCTAAAAAGAAAATCACCGGAAACAAACTTGTTTTCGATGACTGTTTAATGGCAATTAGGAGTTCCTTGTACAAACAAACTCATATTGGAAGGAGATATATAAGGAATTCCTAATCCCAGTCCTCTAAGGATAAATAAAACACCAATTACTACAGCTACATACGGAATTGCCTTTTGGATTTTATTTCTGAAAGGCAATTTTATTAATGAATGGACATAAACAACCACTGTCATTAAAGGAATTGTTCCCAGCCCAAACAAAATCATGTACAAAACTCCAAACCCTGCACTTTGCATGGCGATCGCACCAAATAAGGCTACATACACCATTCCGCAAGGTAAAAAACCATTTAATAATCCTATTGTAAAAAGGGATTTATACGTTTTCTTTTTAAATTGATTTCCCAGACTTGATTTTACTCTGGAAATAATTTTATAAACCGGTTTTGAAAAATTGTACTTTGAAAAAACCTTCTCCGGAACCAAAACTACAAGAATCATCGCCAAACCTATAAAAATAGACATCTTTTGCTGTAGTCCGGCCAGGAAAAAACCTCTCCCTAATAATCCGAAAATAAGTCCGACTGATGCATACGCAGTCAGTCGTCCTAAATGATATGTGATAATCTGCGTAACTTTTTTTGCTTCATTTTGATGATCCACAGGCAACATCATAGCAATTGGACCACACATTCCTATGCAATGCAAACTACTTATTAAACCTAATATGAAAGCCGAGTATAGCATTTATTATTGCTTTTTCTATTTACCACAGATTAATGGAAGTAAAATAATTTTAAAAACATTTTTAATTTAATGCAATTATCAATTTACATAAATCACTTCTTTCGACAAGTATTTTGTCCCTTTATATTCCCATTCCATATTAACATCCCAACGCCCTTTAATCAATTTCTTTTGCGGAATAAGCAAAGACGAATTGGTTAAAGCTATTTGAGTATCAAAATCAAATTTTTTATTTGAAGGTCGGTATAACGAAACATTTCCTTTTATTTTATCATTTTCAAAAGTGGCAGGAAAAGCAATTTTCACACCATTCTCTGTATATGTAATAGAAGGTCTTTGCTGCAAATCATGAGCATTTTGAATTCGGGCCATTTCATCCTGAAAATGCGAATCGTGTTTGTAATATTCTTCTACAACTAAATCATTGTCATATTTACTATTCGACTGAACTTCGAAAACAAAATATAAAATAAAGCTCATAAACAATGCAAATGCTATGACAATTCCGGTTCCCCAATTTATTTTCATGATAGTATATTTTTAATTAAAACTTCGTGGTCCTAAAAAATTAGTTGTGGTAGTTTCGAGTAATTCTGTACCGTTATAAACTCCAATTTTAACTTTGGTTTTATCGCTTTCCAAAAGAACCTTATCAATTTCTATGAATAATGTTCCTTGTGAGATTCCTTCTTTTAAAACTTTAAAATGCTGTTTCCCAACGTTGTTAATATTCCCTTTTTGATCAATTAATTCAAAATGAATATCCTGATAATCTTTCATCGTTTTATTAACGATTTTATAGGTATAAACATTGCTAATCATATCGCCTTTATGCTGAAACAACTGACCTGGCAAACGCAAAACAACAGCCTGAACATCGGTTCGTAAAAACAACATTCCAACAAAAACACTTAATAAAATGAACAAAACAGCTGAGTAGCCTTTCATTCGTGCGGTAAATTTAAAAGGTGCTTTTTTTACAATTTCATCTTCAGATGCGTATCGAATAAGGCCTTTTGGTAAACCTACACTTTCCATTATTGTATCGCATTCATCAATGCAGGCAGTACAATTAGTACATTCTAACTGAGTTCCGTTTCGAATGTCGATTCCCATTGGGCAGACATGTACACATTGGTGGCAATCAATACAATCTCCTTTTCCTGTAGTTGCTCTCTCTTCTTTTTTATTGAATTTCGCGCGACCGGCTTCTTTTTCTCCCCTAACAAAATCGTAAGCTACATTAATAGATTTATCATCTAAAAGTACACCTTGCAATCTTCCATACGGGCAGGCAATAATACAAACCTGTTCACGAAACCAAACAAAAACAAAATAGAAAACTCCGGTAAAAATAAGCAATGCAATAAAATTACTTGCCTGCTCAATTGGTCCTTGTTCGACCATTAAAAAAAGCTGGTCGCTACCTACTAAGTAGGCCAGAAAGATATTTGCGATACCAAACGAAATCAGAAAAAAGATAGTCCATTTAATTAATCGCTTTCTAATTTTTTCGGCATTCCATTCCTGCCTTGCTAATCGGGACTGAGCGCCACGATCACCATCAATCCAATATTCAATTCGGCGAAAAACCATTTCTAAAAAGATAGTTTGCGGACAAATCCATCCACAAAAAATCCTTCCAAAAACCACGGTAAATAAAATTATAAAAACAATACCTACAAGCATTGAAATTACAAAGAGATAAAAATCCTGCGGCCAAAACGGAAATCCAAAAATATTAAAACGTCGCTCCATAACATTAAACATCATGAATTGGTTTCCGTTTACTTTTATAAACGGATTTGCAATTAAGATGGCTAACAATATGTAGCTAACTATTTTTCTATATTCATACAATTTACCAGACGGTTTTTTAGGGAAAATAAATTTTCGATTACCCCCTTCATCAATAGTTCCGATGGTATCTCTAAAAGCTTCGTCTGGCAAATTTGACATGATTGTTGTAATTATTTTTTAACTTCAGTACTATCCTTTGGTGTACTTGCTGTGGTATCTTTTGTTGGGGTAGTTTCATCAACCCAAATTTCGCCTTCTGCTTCTTTTGGATCTTTTGGGTTACTTCCTTGTAAGGACAGGATGTAACTCGCAACTTTTTGAATTTCTTTTGGTTTTAAAGTTCCTTTCCAGGCAATCATACCCTTACCGTCACGACCTCCATTAGTTATAGTATGGAAAAGATTTTTAATTCCTCCTCCCAAAATCCAATGATTATCGGTAAGGTTTGGCCCAATTTGCCCTCCGGCATCAGCACGGTGACATGCAGCACAATTGGTTGTAAATATTTCTTTCCCTGCTGCCAGATTTTCAGGATCTGTTAGTAAAACAACCGTTTTTTCATCCATTAAATCCGGTGCAGTTTTCAGGTATTCATCGACATCAATTTTTGCCTGAGCCATTTCTTTTTTAAGCTCCATCTCCTGATCATCTCCACCAAAAACCTCATAACGGGCAAAATAAATTACTCCAAAAACGATGCAGATATAGAATAAATATACCCACCATGGTGGTAAATTGTTATCTAACTCTTTGATGCCATCATAGTCATGATCCATCAACAAGTCACCTTCTTTTTCTATAGGTTGGGTTTTAGTAAGCTTCTGCATTAAATCTTTATACCAGGTGCTTTCTGTTAAACTCAGGCTATTTTCATATTCCAGTTTTGCCTTTTCTTCCGGCGACATCAATTGGTACATAATGCGGTTCACTGCACTTAATGTAATTTCGATCGCAATCAGAATAAATAGAAAAACAATCAAAAAGAGAGCAACCATTGGGTACTTAATAAAAGCCGGTCTGTCACCTGAATCTATAAAGTATTCCATTAGAGCAAATACGATGAAGAAAATAATCGGTACTCTTAAATATACTGGGAAAAACTTTTTCATTTTAAATATCTTTTGAAATTATACTACACCCTTCATCTAAAGGTATTTCACTCATTTCCTGTATTTTTTCTTTTTTATATGAGAATACCCATAAGCCTAATCCAACAAAAAAGAAAAAGAATATCAAGAGAGAAAGTATCGGGTAAATTGCTATACCCGAAATAGTCTCCATATTGTGTTTTATTTGTTCAAACATAATTCTGTTATTTAGAAGTCTCTTTTACTTTAATGTCAGTTCCAAGTCTCTGTATATACGCAATCAAAGCAACAATTTCTCTTTCATTCATCGGAACGAATTTTTCACCTTTTGCAGCTGCTTTTTTCTTGCTTTCTTCATAACTTTTTACAAAGTCAGGATCGTTTTCTAAGCTTTTCTCGATGGCAATAGCCTGAGTTCTTAATGTTTTTTGAGCATTGGCAACATCAGCTTCTGTATAAGGAACCCCAAGCGTAATCATGGCTTGCATTTTCTTTTGGGTCAATGAAACATCCATTGGTTCATTGTCAAATAACCATTTGTACCCTGGCATGATAGAACCGGCAGAAATACTTTGTGGATTCCAGAAGTGATTAAAATGCCAGTTGTCATTGTACTTTCCTCCTACTCTCAATAAATCCGGACCTGTACGTTTTGATCCCCATAAGAATGGATGATCATAAACAAACTCACCTGCTTTTGATTGTGGGCCATAACGCTCTACCTCACTTCTAAAAGGACGTACGGATTGCGAGTGACAACCTACACAACCTTCTCTTATATATAAATCACGACCTTCTAATTCCAGTGGCGTATAAGGCTTAACACTTGATATTGTTGGAATATTCGACTTCACCATAATTGTTGGTACAATTTGAATGATCCCACCAATTAAAATAGCAATTGTAGCTAAAATGGTTAACTGAATTGGTCTTCTTTCTAACCAGGTATGGAATTTTTCACCTTTTAATCTTCCGGTGCTTATTCTTTGTAAAGCAGGAGCCTGTGCTAATTCATCTTCAATAGTATTACCCGCTCTTACGGTCATGATAATATTGTAAACTAATGTCAGCATTCCTACAAGATACAAAGTACCTCCTATTGCTCTCATCCAGTATAATGGCATGATTGCCGTAACTGTTTCAAGGAAATTACCATAAGTTAATGTACCATCAGGATTAAACTGTTTCCACATTGAGGCTTGTTGAAAACCTGCCACGTACATTGGTAAAGTATATAAAATGATTCCTAACGTACCGATCCAGAAATGGAAATTTGCTAATTTTTTTGAAAACAATGCGCTTTTTGTCATTCTTGGAATCAACCAGTAAATAATACCAAAAGACATAAATCCGTTCCAGGCTAATGCACCAACGTGTACGTGAGCAACGATCCAGTCAGTATAATGCGCGATAGCATTCACATTTTTTAGAGAAAGCATCGGACCTTCAAAAGTCGCCATTCCGTAACCAGTAATGGCTACCACAAAGAATTTTAAAACTGGTTCTTCACGCACTTTATCCCAGGCACCTCTTAATGTTAAAAGCCCGTTGATCATACCTCCCCAAGACGGAGCAATAAGCATTACAGAAAATGCAACTCCTAAATTTTGAGCCCAGTTTGGTAAAGCTGAATATAATAAATGGTGTGGACCTGCCCAGATATAAATAAAAATCAAAGACCAAAAGTGAATAATAGATAATCTATAAGAGTAAACCGGACGGTTTGCAACTTTAGGAATGAAGTAATACATTAGACCTAAAAATGGAGTTGTCAGGAAAAATGCAACCGCATTATGTCCGTACCACCATTGCACCAGCGCATCCTGAACACCTGCGTAAACAGAATAACTTTTTAATGCTGATACCGGAATTTCGATATTATTAAAAATATGTAAAACGGCAACCGTAACAAATGTGGCAAGGTAAAACCAAATAGCAACATATAAGTGACGCTCTCTACGACGCAACATTGTTCCTATCATATTAATACCCATAACTACCCAAATAAGGGCGATGGCAATATCAATAGGCCATTCTAACTCAGCGTATTCTTTTGATGAAGTATATCCTAAAGGCAATGTAATTGCTGCAGCAACAATAATAAGCTGCCAGCCCCAAAAATGCACATTGCTTAAAAAATCACTAAACATCCTGGCTTTTAGCAATCGCTGAAGCGAATAATACATACCCGCAAAAAATGCATTCCCAACAAAGGCAAAAATAACAGCATTGGTATGTAAAGGTCTTAAACGACCGTAGCTAAGCCACGAAATACCATCTGTCATGTTGGGAAAAAGGTACATAACCGCTAAGGTCAGCCCTACTAACATACCTACTACCCCAAAGAGGATAGTGGCGTAAATGAATTTTTTTACAATTTTGTTGTCGTAATAAAACTGTTCCATTTCCATAATTATACTTGTTTTTCTTCTGTTGTTGATTTTTTATTGTGGGGAGTAATTTTCGTTTCGTCGTCAAAAAGCATTCTGACAGAAGGGGTGTAATCGTCATCATATTGTCCTGATTTTACAGCAACAATAAAGGCAATAAAGAAACAAATTGCGACGAAAATACTTACTGAAATTAATAGATAAATGACACTCATACCTTAAATATATGTTAACAAAATTACTAGGTTAGTTGTTGTTAAAATATGATAATTATCATAGTTGCAGATTAATGTTAAATTTATAAAAAATTACTTATAAATTATTTATAATCATTTTAAATTTCTGTTACTGAAATAGTTAGACATTAAAGTCACAAAACTTACAATGGTAATTGTACTTAAAGGCATGATAATCGCAGCTACTAATGGAAGTAAATTACCCGTAACCGCAAAAGAGAGTCCGACGATATTATAAAGAAGCGACAAAACAAAACTCATCTTAATTATCGTAATTGATTTTTGAGATAATTTTAAAAAATAATCCAGTCTCGAAAACTCTGAAGCATCTAAAATAGCGTCGCAAGCTGGAGAAAAAACATTGACATTCTCAGAAATAGAAATCCCGACATTACTTTGCGCCAATGCTCCTGCATCGTTTAACCCATCTCCTACCATCATTACATTTTGACCTTTTTCCTGTAACTTCTTAATAAATTCAAGTTTTTGCTCAGGTTTCTGATTAAAAATTAATTCGGTTTCTAAAGGTAAAATCGATTGAAGGCTTGCCCTTTCTCCGTCGTTATCTCCGGACAGCACTTTTATCTGATAGGTTTTGCTTAAATTAAAAAACAAGTTTTCTAAGCCTTCACGATATTGATTTTGAAAAGTAAATTTTCCGTAATAAATATCATCAATCTTAATATGAAGTGCCGTTTTTTCAATTTGAGATGTATCTAATCCTGGACTTCCCACAAATTCAGCAGAACCAATTTTGATCGCTTTATTATTGGCTGAAGCCAAAATTCCTTTTCCGGTAATTTCCTGAAAATCATCTATTTTAATCCTATTTGTTTCTGATAAAAAATCATAGAGCATACGGCTTAATGGATGATTTGAACCTCTAAGCACATTTTTTATCAAAATATAATCTTCTTCAGAAAGGATATTTCCTTCGTATGAAATATTTGATTTCTTATTGGTGGTGATGGTTCCGGTTTTATCAAAAACAATAGTATCTACTTTGGCTAATTGTTCGATGACCAATGCATTTTTGAGATACATTTTTTGTTTTCCCATTATTCTAAGAATATTCCCGAAAGTAAAAGGAGCTGTAAGAGCCAATGCACAAGGACAGGCAACAATTAAAACTGCCGTAAAAACATTAAATGCTGTATTGGCATCAATAAATATCCAATATCCAAAACCTGCAAAAGCAATTAGTAATAATATAGGTGTAAAATAACGGCTTATGGCATCTGTAATCGTTTTGTGTTTTTGGAACACATTTTTCTGGAAAATTTCATTACTCCATAATTGGGTAAGATAACTTTGTGAGACTGAGTGCAGCACTTCCATCTCGATTACTTTGCCTATTTGTTTACCGCCGGCAAAAACTTTATCTCCGGATTTTTTAGTAATAGGAACAGCTTCACCGGTTACAAAACTATAATCGATTTCGGCTTTTTCACTAATTAAAATACCGTCTACCGGAATTAATTCCTGATTTCTGATCAATAATCGATTCCCTTTTTGAACATCGTAAATAGGAACACTTTCTTCTGATGTATCTGAATTTATTCTGGTAACTGCAATTGGAAAATAGGATTTAAAATCTCTTTCGAAACTTAAAAAGCTATAGGTTTTAATCTGGAACATTTTTCCGAGCAGCATAAAGAAAACGAGACCTGTTAAACTATCAAAAAAACCTGATCCGTAGTTCATTACAATATCAAAAGTACTTCGAACAAACATTACAATTATCCCTAAAGCAATTGGAATATCAATGTTTAGCATTCCTGATTTTATACTTTTATAAGCCGAAACATAATAACCACTTGCTGAATATAAAAAACTTGGCAAAGCCAAAATAAAAATTAGAATTCTAAAAAAAGGTTTGTAATTATCTAACCAAAATTCTTTGATCTCGAAGTATTCCGGAAAAGACAGTAACATTATATTTCCGAAACAGAAAAAAGCAACACCTAATTTGTAAGTTAAAGTTCTGTCTACATTGGTTTTTCCTGTTTCATAGTTTTCTAAACTAATATAAGGTTCATAACCAATAGAACTTAGCAGATAAACAATAGCTTTTAAGGAAACGAGATCTGAATTGAATGTAATTCGGACTCTTTTTTCAGGAAAATTAACTTGTGAAATACTTATTCCCGGTTGAATTCTGTTTAAGTTTTCAAGAATCCAAATACAAGAACTACAATGAATATGAGGAATATTTAGTGAAACAATTGCCGTATTTCCTTCTTGAAATTCTAATACTTTTGACAAAATTGCTTCATTGTCTAAGAAGTCATATTTGCCTTTAATATCTTGCGGAGTAGCACCTGGCGATTTTTCGAAATCATAATAGCAGGTCATATCATGAAGACTAAAAATTTCGTAAACGGTCTTGCATCCGTTGCAACAAAACTTTTTTTCATCAAAATTGATTTCTTCATTTTTAGCTATGGTTAACCCACAATGAAAACAACTCTGCTCACTCATAAAATTTGTTTTTTTGATACAACAAATGTTAAAAAAACTAGAGACGATAAAAATGATATTTATCATGTTATCGTGAAGTCGAATTCTAAATTTAACGAAATAAAACAGGAAAATAACAATTATATATTTTTTCTGCGTTTTTTTCAGGAATAATAGCACCTACCAAAGCTAATATTGGTTAATTTTGCAATAAATATTTTTTGCCATGAATAAATGTGATCAATGCATCGTACGACAACTTTCTTCTCTTAAAGCACTTAATAAGGATGAAGTTGTAAAATTGGCTAACAGCAAGACAACCTATAAAATTAAAAAAGGAGAATCCATTTTTGAAGAAGGTGAAGTAACTAATGGTGTTTTTTGTATAAAAGATGGTGTTGGAAAACTTTCTAAATTAAGTGCAAACGGAAAAGATCAGATTGTAAAACTGGTACAATCAGGGGAACTTTTGGGTCAACGTTCTATGATTAGTAATGAACCTGCCAATTTATCTGCCAAAGCAGTTGCAGATATGGAAGTTTGTTTTATTCCTAAAACCGAAATTTTACACTTTTTTAATAATAACAATCAGTTCTCAATGAACCTGATGCAATCTGTTTGTGAAGATTTAAAAGAATCTGAAAATGACAAAATTGCTTTAGTTCAAAAAACCGTAAAACAACGTTTGGCCGAAACGTTATTGCAATTGCATGATTCTTTTGGTGAAAATGCCGATAAAACTTTGAAAGTTCAACTTACAAGAGAAGAACTGGGTGGCATAATAGGTACTGCTACAGAAAGCTGTATCAGGTTATTATCTGATTTTAACAAACTGGATCTGATTGAATTAGTAGGTAAAAAAATCATGCTTAAAAACATAAAAGCATTAAAAAAGATAGCGGAGTAATTATAACTTTTTAGCTTCGTTCCAAAATACGTCCATTTCTGCCAAAGTCATATCCATTAAGGGTTTTCCTAACTCTCCGGCTTTACTTTCGAGATATTGAAAACGCTTAATAAATTTTTTATTTGTGCGTTCTAAAGCATCTTCAGGATTTACATTTAGAAATCTGGCATAATTGATCATAGAGAATAAAACATCACCAAATTCAGCTTCAATTTTATCCTGATCTCCAGATTTTACCTCTACTTGCAATTCTTCTAATTCTTCCTGAACTTTATCCCAGACCTGGTGTGGTTCTTCCCAATCAAAACCCACGCCTTTTACTTTATCCTGAATTCGACTTGCTTTTACCAAGGCTGGTAAACTTCTTGGAACACCTTCCAGAACTGATTTTTTGCCTTCTTTCAGCTTTAATTTTTCCCAATTTTGTTTTACTTCTTCTTCATCCTTTACGACAGTATCACTATAAATATGAGGATGACGATGAATTAGTTTATCGCAAATTTCATTACAAACATCTGCAATATCAAAATCGTTGGTTTCGGATCCAATTTTCGCATAAAAAACAATATGCAATAGCAAATCGCCCAATTCTTTTTTTACCTCGTTTAGATCATTATCTAAAATAGCATCTCCAAGCTCATACGTTTCTTCGATAGTAAGGTGCCTCAGGGTTTGCAAAGTCTGCTTTTTATCCCACGGACATTGCTCACGAAGTTCATCCATAATAATTAATAATCTTTCGAAGGCTTTAAGTTGAAGTTCTTTGCTCATTTTATGACGTTTTTTTCGAATTGTAACAAGTAATTGTAAAAGTAAAAAATCCTGTCAAGAAAACATCTTAACAGGATTAATATATTTGAATGCAGTAAACTACTATTCTTCTTTTTTAGCTTTTGCTTTTTTAGCAGCAGGCGCTTTTTTTGGTTTTTCTTCAACAGCCGGAGTTTCCTCAGGAGCTTCAGCAGCAGCCGGAGCTAAATCAGTTACTAAACCTTTTGTTTGTAGTGTATTGTACCAGTTTAATACTTTTTTAATATCAGAAGGATAAACTCTTTCCTCATCATAATCAGGAAGAATTTCTTTAAAATAAGCCGCTAATGTAGCATTATCTTCTTTATGAGAAATTGCCTGACCTTTGTTTTCTTTAGCAGCAATACGTTGCATTACTTCAGTCAATGGTTTTTCTCCATCGTAAGTATAAATTGAAATCTCTGATAATAAACTAACGTTACTTTTCAGGTTAACAGTAATTTTTTTTCCGTCTGTCAATGATTCTGCCACAAAGCCTGTACGAGTTTGCACTTTCAATACATATAAACCTGGTTTCCCAGAAATGGCTAAAATTTTCTCTAAATTCATGTTTATTAAAATTAGTATTAAGAATTTGATTTATTATATTTTATTGATTCTAATTTCTTAGATCAATTATCTCCCTTTTTTAGCAGCAGCAAATTTCATTCTATATTCCTGAAACGTTTTGCCTTCGGTAATATTTTTTAATTTCTTTTGAATCAAACGTTTTTTCAAAGATGATATTTTATCCGTAAATAAAACTCCTTCGATATGGTCGTATTCATGTTGAATAACTCTTGCGATCAAACCATCAAAAACTTCTGTTTTTACTACAAAATCTTCTTCGCAATATTCTATCGTCACGGTTGGTTTTCTATAAACATCTTCGCGAACATCAGGAATACTCAAACAACCTTCATTAAAACTCCATTCTTCGCCTTCTTCTTTGACAATCTTAGCATTGATAAAAGTTTTTTTGAAACCTTTTAAATCTTTTTGCTCATCTGAAGGTAAATCATCATCATCACTAAAAGGAGTCGTATCAATAACAAACAAACGAATTGGCATACCCACTTGTGGGGCAGCAAGCCCTACTCCGTAAGCGTTGTACATGGTTTCATACATGTTTGCTATTGTTTCTTTTAAGTTTGGATATTCTGGCGTAATTGCCTCACCCACTTTTCTTAAAACAGGATCACCATATCCTACAATTGGTAAAATCATTTGTCTTTTTTTATATTTTATCTAATGAAAACTCCTGAATTTAGTTCTCATAATTCAGCTGGCAAAAATAGTAAAAAATAGTCAATGAATAATTCTAAAGATATATTATATCGCATTTTTTAGCAGCTTCGTAAAATCTCATCCATAATTATGCCAAATTAATTCGTACAATTCGTACTTTTGTTTGTAAACCTTACCATAATGTTTGATCGTATCTCGAAATTTACTAACAGTACTTCTTTTTTAAACGCCTCTAAAGTAACTATTGCTTCTGTTGTTCCTGTTTTAATTTTAAATTTCCTAGGTCATTTCGAAATAGGCTTTACAATTGCTTTAGGAGCTTTCTATACCTATCCCAGTGATGTTCCCAGCTCTTTAAGCCATAAAATAAAAGGTCTTATTGTGGCATCTTTTATAGTTTCGGGTGTCAATTTATTAGTAAATCTCGCGTATCCCTATCCTTATTTGTTTTATCCTTTTTTAGGATTATTACTTTTTTTATGTTCGATGATTTCTGTTTACGGGCAGCGTGCTACATTGGTATCGTTCTCTGCTTTATTATCTATTTCGTTATCCTTTGGACATTTACACGAAGGCTGGGCAGCTTTTGAATATTCAGGTTTTATATTTGTTGGCGGTATATTGTATTTGATTGTTTCATTGGTTTTTCATTTTGTACAACCTTATAAATATGTCGAATTGCAAATTGCCGAAGGCATAAAACTAACGGCAAAGTATTTAAAGTTAAGAGGTGATTTATGGAGCCCTGAAGCCAATCGCCAGAAAATCATCGAAAAACAATTGGCCATACAAGTCGATCTGAATTTAATTCATGAGGATTTACGAAGAATGCTTATTGGAAATCAAAACGCATCAGCAACAACAAGTCAAAATCGAAAAATGCTGCTTGTTTT
Organism: Flavobacterium sp. C3NV; assembly: GCF_046825355.2. Classification (NCBI taxonomy): domain Bacteria; kingdom Pseudomonadati; phylum Bacteroidota; class Flavobacteriia; order Flavobacteriales; family Flavobacteriaceae; genus Flavobacterium; species Flavobacterium sp. C3NV. Next base: position 56,681 of record NZ_JBKQBJ020000023.1, read on the forward strand.
TATTACTTTGGTAGAAATTCAGGAGCTTGCCTTATACACATCATTCGATCATAGCAAACTTCACGAAAAATTTGCCAAACATCCCGATGTTTTAAGAACTTATCAAAATGTAGCTTACAAACTGGCTTCTACATTAAAGAAGCTCTCTAAAAACGTACATAATATTAGTGTATACGTTGATAAAAATGATTTAAAAAACGAACTTGACGCGCTTGAATTTGCCATTTTTGACTACGAAAAAACCTTAGGAAAGGAAGAAGCTGCAGAAGGCGTTTTGATGCTGACCAATATGCTGAAATATGCTAAAAATCAGGTTGGGAAAATCAAAATTATCCAACGTGCTTTTTCGCTTGCGATGCAATCTTTTAAATTAAAGGACAAAGATAAAGAATTAGAGAAATTCTTAACCCCTCAATATTATCCGTTGCGTACTTTAATCGAAAATTTAAGCTTTTCTTCTTCTATTTTCAGGCATTCTGTACGATTAACTATTACCATTTTAATTGGATTTACAATTGGACAATTTTTAGCTTTTCAAAACGTCTATTGGATTTTATTAACCATTGTCGTGATCATGCGTCCGGGTTATGGCTTAACGAAAGAACGTTCTTATAACAGAATCTTCGGGACTATCCTGGGAGGTTTACTGGCTTTTGGAATCGTATCTGTAATACAGAATCACGTTGCGCTTAGTATATTATCTATTGTATGCATGCTTCTTGGTATCTCTTTTACTCAGATCAATTATAAAATAAGCGCCACTTTTGTTACGATGTATGTCGTTTTTATATACGGAATTTTAACTCCCAATGTTGTAGAAGTAATTCAGTTTCGTGTTTTAGACACATTAGCGGGAGCGACTTTAGCGTTTTTGGCTAATCAGTTTTTATGGCCGGCCTGGGAATTCATTAATACACCAATTCATATCGAAAATTCGATTAGAGCCAATAGAAATTACCTTAAGGAAATTGCAGATTTTTATAATAAAAAAGGCGAAATCCCAACTTCATATCGATTGGCAAGAAAAAATGCTTTTGTTGAAATTGGAAACTTGATGACCTCTTTTCAGCGTATGATGCAGGAGCCAAAATCGAAACAAAAAACACTGCCGTTAGTCAATAAACTCGTGGTTTTAAATCATTCGATATTATCCGCTTTAGCGTCATTATCGACATATATTCAGTCGCACCAGACAACATCAGCTTCAGAATCGTTTAATTATATTATAAAAACGATACTTTCAAACTTGGACCATTCGATTTCTATTTTACGAAACGAAGTGATTTTAACAGACACTTTTTTTGATAAGGAAGATGTTACTTTACAATTTGAAGAGCTCAAACGCGTCAATTTTACCCGTTTGATTAAAGATGATGAACTGGACAAAGAAACACGTCAGGCGAAAATGCAGGAAGCTCAAATGGTCATTGAACAATTGATCTGGATGAGTAATCTGGCCGAAAAGATTTTAAAAATTACAGAAGAATTTAAAGCAACAAATCCAGATTAATTCATCTGGATTTGTTGTTTATACTATAAAAAATTGAGCTTAATTATTTAGTTTTAAAACTTCAGAAGTATGTTTTCTAAGTTCTTTTAAAAGCTCTGGCTTATCATTTAGAGTTTGTCCGTAAGAAGGGATCATCGTTTTCATTTTCGCTTGCCATTCCGGTGTTTTTACCTGATCAGTAAAACATCTGCTAATTAAATCAACCATAATTGCAACTGCAGTCGATGCTCCGGGAGAAGCTCCTAGTAATACGGCTAATGTTCCGTCATGAGTATTGATCACTTCTGTACCAAATTCTAAAACTCCACCTTCTTTTTCGTCTTTTTTAATCACCTGAACACGTTGTCCAGCTTTCTCTAATTTCCAGTCTTTAGAACGTGCTGTTGGTAAATATTCGCGTAAAGCTTTCATTCTGTCTTTTGGAGACTGACGAACCTGCTCAATTAAATATCTTGTTAAGGGTATATTATGAAATCCCGCTGATAACATCGGAATTAAATTGTTTGCTTTTATTGATAATGGTAAATCCAAATAAGATCCGTTCTTTAAGAAACGAGTCGAAAATCCTGCGAAAGGCCCAAAAAGTAATGCTTTTTCGCCATCAATAACACGTGTATCGATATGTGGAACTGACATTGGCGGCGCCCCTACACTTGCCTTACCGTATACTTTCGCCTGATGTTTAGCAATTACTTCAGGATTGGTACATTTTAGCCATTGACCGCTTACAGGGAAACCTCCGTAACCGTTTCCTTCAGGAACATTTGCTTTTTCTAATAAAGGTAATGAACCTCCACCAGCACCAATAAATACAAATTTGGTATATGCTTTTCTTGTTTGACCGGTTGTTAAATCAGTGATTTTAATTCTCCATGATTTATCCTCGCGTTGTCTTAATTTTTTAACTTCATGATTAAAATATAAAGAAACACCATCTAGTTTTTCTAAATAATTAAACATACTTCTGGTCAAAGCTCCAAAATTCACATCGGTACCAATTTCCATGTGGGTTGCTGCTAATTTTTCAGTAGCTTCTCTACCTTCCATGACAAGTGGCATCCATTGTTTGAGTTTCTCAAAATCAGTACTAAATTCCATTTGAGAAAAAATAGGGTTGCTTTGTAAAGCTTCGAATCTCTTTTTAAGGTATTCGACATTTTTATCTCCCCACACAAAACTCATATGAGGAACACTTTTAATAAAATTATCTGGAGACGGTACTTTGTTTTCTTGTACTAAATAAGACCAAAACTGACGCGAAATCTCAAAAGATTCTGCTATACTTATTGCTTTTTTAGGATCGATACTTCCATCAGCCTTCTCTGGGGTGTAATTTAATTCACAAAAAGCAGAATGTCCTGTTCCTGCGTTATTCCAAGCATCAGAGCTTTCGGCAGCAGCGACATCTAAACGCTCATAAATTTCAATTTTTATATCGGGTTGCAGCTCTTTTAAAATTAATCCAAGAGTTGCGCTCATAATTCCAGCTCCAATAAGCACTACTTCACTATTGGAACGTATTGTATTGTCAGGCATAACAGTAATTTGTTTTTAAAGTGCAAAGGTACTTTTTATAATTGCAAAAAAAAACTAAAATCACATGATAAAAGTTATGTTTTTACTAAAAAAAGCAGCGCTGGAAAATTGCAAAACTGTAAAAATTAGAAACGATTTGATGAAAGATAATCCTGAAGCATTATCGTAGCTGAGATTTCATCAATTAGCCCCTTGTTTTGACGCTGTTTTTTACTTAATCCGCTATCGATCATGGTTTGAAATGCCATTTTCGAAGTAAAGCGTTCATCAACACGAACTACTTTTATGTCCGGAAAAATATTAGAGAAATGAGTAACAAATCCTTTAATTATAGCCGCACTTTCTGATGGCTGCCCGTTCATTTGTTTAGGCTCACCAATTAAAACCGTTTCTACTTTTTCTTTCAAAAAATAATCCTTCAAAAAGTCGATCAAAGTATTGGTTGGAATTGTAGTTAAACCTGACGCTATAATTTGCATTTCGTCAGTAACAGCAATTCCTGTGCGTTTTTGTCCGTAATCTATAGAGAGAATTCTTGGCATTTTTCAATTTTTAACAAAGATAGAAAAGGAATTAACAACTTAAAAAATAATCTCTGTCTTTATATCGCTCAAAACAACACCTATTAAGCCTTTAATTTGCATTATTACACACTAAATTAACATATTTTCTTTTTAATCAGAAAAATGTTGTTTATTATTTCATAATTTAAAAAAAAATAAGTTCTTTTGCGGAAAATTTATCGATACTTTTAAGTCATTGAAAACCAGATTTTTTAAACCCAAACAGGAACAAAAATAAGCCAACCAAAAACCTTAAGCCCTAAATGAATAACTATAAAAAATGTATTGCTCTCTTTTTAAAAAGATTTTTTTTAATCGTTATAATATACCAGTTAAGCAGAGCTCTATTTTATTTTATGAATTTGGATTTATTTGATGATTTTACTCTTCAAACTTTTACAGGAGGAATTTTGTTTGATTTAGCTGCTATCAGCTATTTAAATATTATTTTTCTTGTTGCTCATTTACTTCCGGGAAATTTCAAATACAATGACCTTTATCAACGTATACTTAAGATTACTTTTTACGTTGTCAATCTTATATTTATAGCAACTAATTTCATCGATATTATCTACTATCGCTTTACTTCAAGAAGAAGTACTTTTGGCATGATTACCGCAAAAGGCATGGAGCAGGAAGCAATAGGATTAATTCCTTCGTTTTTAGCAGAGTTCTGGTATATTGGACTTATCTTTATCGCTATAAGTATCTTATTTTGGAAATTACTTCCTGATCTGAATAAAAATATAACACGACAAGATTTAACTAAAAAAGACTACTTTTTAAAATTTAGCTATCTCATCGTTTCAGTTGCCGTTTTATTAATTCTGGGACGTGGGGGACTGCAAAAAAAGCCTATAAAAATTGTTGACGGAATTAAATATGGAGCCTTAAGCAACACTGCTTTAGTATTGAATACTCCTTTTACTATTTTAAAAACTATTGCAAAAAAAGAAGATATTGAAAACACGACTTATTATAATACAAAAGAATTAAAAGCAATTTACAATCCCGTTATTTCCTTACACCCAAATAAACCTGCTATCAAAAAAAATGTAGTTATTTTGATTTTAGAAAGTTTTGGAAATGAAAATGTTGGACGTGGACAAACTCCTTTTTTAGATTCTCTTATTACAAAATCATACTATTTTAAAAATGGTTTTGCTAACGGAAAAGTATCTATTGATGCTGTTCCTTCGATACTTTCGAGTATTCCTAGTTTAATGAACAATTCGTTTATCACCTCTAGTTATTCTTTGAACAAAATAAATGGTCTTCCGAAAATTTTTAAAGAAGAAGGTTATAAAACTTCTTTTTTTCATGGCGCTTTCAACGGAAGTCAAAACTTTGACCAATATGCAAAAGTAGCAGGATTTGATCAGTACTTTGGAAAAGACCAATATATAGGTAAAGAAGCTTTTGACGGACGATGGGGAATTTTTGACGAAGAGTTTTTACAATTTTACGCCGAGAAATTATCCTCATTTAAACAGCCTTTTTTCAGTTCGTTATTTACTATTTCGTCACACAACCCTTATATTATACCAGAGAAATACAAAGGAAAATTTCCTAAAGGAACAACGGTTATCCAGGAAAGTATTGCTTACAGCGATTATGCATTGAAAAAGTTTTTTGAAACTGCAAAAAAGCAAAAATGGTACAACAACACTCTTTTTGTAATTTCTTCTGATCATACTTCGGCGGGAGGCGATAAAGAGACCGATCAAACTAATATTGGAAAATTTAGAATTCCAATTTTATTCTTTGATCCTTCGAATCCTGAATTGGTAGGTGTTAATGAGAAGAACTTTCAACAGATAGACATTATGCCAAGTATCTTAGATTATCTAAACATAAAAACCGATATGATAAGCTTTGGTAAAAGCTATAAATCTAAAGATAACTTTGTGGTGTATTATCTTCAGGGAACATACCATTATATTAAAGACGACTACTATTTAGCTTTTGCCAATAACCAAACCATTGGTCTTTATAACTGGAAAAAAGACGTTTTATTAGAAGACAATTTAATTAATAAGGACAAACCTAAAGTTAAAGAATACGAAAAATTCATAAAAGCTTATATACAATCTTTCAACGAAAGAATTATTTACAATAAGCTAGCACTCTAAATAAAAAGTCCGTTTTGAAAACTCAAAACGGACTTTTTTTTCCAAATATTCAAAACCTAAAAAAATCAAATACTATCTATTAAATAATCTTCTGAAGAAACCTCTTTCTTCCTCTTCTTCTTCCTCCTCTACTATTGCTCGTTCTTCATATTGAGTAAATTTTGCCTGACCCCTTTCGTGTTCAAAAATCAGGTCCTTAATATATTCAACATAACTTTTCTTTTTTTCTTCTAAGAATCCAATCAGGTATTTTTCACTAAATTCCATTCCACTTGCTGCTTCAATCTGCAAAAGTTTTTTATAAAGAGGCTCAATATGCAATGCAATAACTTCTTGTGGTACGGCCTGGCGTCTTCCAAAATAATTCACAATCACATCGTTCTCATCTCTCGAAATTTCAAAATCAGTAATTACCCAATAGAATCTCCCTGATTTCGCCAGATTTTTTACAATAGCGTGAAAGTTTTTTCCGTTTTTAAGGTTTTCCCAAAGTACTTTAAAGATTACTCGCGGCATATCCGGGTGGCGAATAATATTGTGCGGTTGCCCCATTAATTCATAATCCTCATAACCACAAACATCAACAAAAGTCTCATTGGCATATTCAATAATACCAAAGGCATTTGTTTTACTCATAATCACCTGAGTTTTGTCCCAAGAGACTTCTTTATCAATAATAGTTCTTTGTCCCTGAAGTTGATTTTCCTGATTCATGTCTTGCTGCTTATATAATTTGTTTTGGAATGGTATTTTAATTTTCTCGTATCTTTTTCGAGAAATTCATGGTGCGAAATTAATTAGAACAAAAAAGTCAAAACCTGACTTTTGTCATATTCTGACATTAAAAAAACTTTTAGTGGCGTAATCTGCCAAAAAAATCAACTATAGCCATTGTATTTTATTTATCAAATTAAAAACAAAAAGTTAAATCTGTAACATTTTCAAAAGCAATTACCTTTTTGCATTTGTACAAATACGCTATCTTTGCCAAAAATTAAAACTTATGAATTCTTTACAGACTATAATCGAACAAGCTTGGGAAAACAGAGCTTTATTACAAGAAACTACTACAACTGATGCTATCAGAGAAGTTATAGAATTGGTAGATGCAGGAAAATTACGTTGTGCTGAACCAGTTGGTGACAAATGGCAAGTAAACGAATGGGTGAAGAAAGCTGTTGTGATGTATTTCCCAATTCAAAAAATGGAAACATGGGAATCTGGTATTTTCGAATATCACGACAAAATGTTACTAAAAAGAGGTTATGCTGAAAAAGGAATTCGTGTAGTACCAAATGCTGTTGCGCGTTACGGAGCTTATATTTCTAGTGGTGTTATTTTGATGCCAAGTTATGTAAATATTGGTGCTTATGTTGACGAAGGAACTATGGTTGACACTTGGGCAACTGTTGGTAGTTGTGCGCAAATTGGTAAAAATGTTCACTTAAGCGGTGGTGTTGGTATTGGTGGGGTTTTAGAGCCATTACAAGCTGCTCCTGTAATTATCGAAGATGGTGCCTTTATTGGTTCTCGTTGTATTGTTGTTGAAGGTGTGCATGTAGGTAAAGAGGCTGTTCTTGGTGCTAACGTATGTTTGACTGCTTCAACAAAAATTATCGATGTTACCGGAGACGAGCCTGTTGAAATGAAAGGTTTTGTTCCTGCACGTTCAGTAGTAATTCCTGGAAGTTATACTAAAAAATTCGCTGCCGGTGAATTTCAGGTTCCATGTGCCCTGATTATTGGTACACGTAAACCATCTACAGATTTAAAAACTTCATTAAATAACGCACTTCGTGAATACGACGTTGCGGTATAATATTTATTTTTAATAGTTTTACAAAACATCTTCCTTCAACAGGAGGATGTTTTTTTTCATACATACTTTCAACAAAAAAAACTTATTCTATTATAATAATAACTTTTATTAGCTATTTAACCTTAAACAAAAAGTAAAATTTGCGCAATTAAAAATTTCTTTTATTAGAGTTTATGCAAGCGAATGGTATTTTAAAAACACACCATATTATAATCCGTTTTTCTGTATTTATTCTTCAATGTAAAAACAATTAAAACACGGTTAATGGTTAATTATAAAAAAAACATCATTTTATTTTTAAAAAAGTTTTTTGTTATTACAGTAGCTTACAGCATTTGCAGAGTTTTATTTCTTGCAATGAATATTGATCTTTTTGATAAATTTTCTTCAAAAATATTTACTGGAGGTTTAATCTTTGATCTTTCCTCTATTGCTTATATAAATATTATATTTCTTGTAGGTTACTTATTTCCTGGCAATTTTAAATATAATCTAAAATA
>NZ_JBKQBJ020000024.1:0-59742 GCF_046825355.2 Flavobacterium sp. C3NV
AGTTTTAGTTTTTATCTTTCCCTTTCTTCTGTTGAAAAATCTCAACATAAATTTACTAAAAACATTAATCCTTCTATAGTACAAACATAGGATGACAAGATTGTGTAAAAACTTAGTCCCTTAGCATCTTAGCCCCTTAGCAACTTAGATAGTTTTTATCGCCATAATCTTCTCTTCAAAAGTATCTTTAAAATCTGATTTGCTTTTGATTCTTGTTTTGTACGTATAAATGGTAGCTACAGAAAGTTCCAGGAATTCTGCCATTTGGTTACTGTCCTGAATGCCTAAGCGGTACAAAGCGAAAATGCGCAATTCGGTGTTTAAAAGTTCTCCTTTTTTTACCACGCATTTATGATCGTTGGGAAATAAATGATTAAAATCGGTTACAAAAGTTGGGAATAACTTCAGGAAGATTTCGTCAAATTGATGAAAAAGATTCTCGCGTTCTTCCTTTACATTATAACGCTTTAAACTCGCAATAACTTCATCTGTTTTCTTGGTAATGATTTTATGAAGGGTACTTTTCTGAATGTGATCTATTTTATTGATAAAGGCCGAAGTCGCTTTAATAAAATACGTAATATATTCTTCTTTAATAGCATTGGCTTCACTCAGACTAATATTCATTTCCTGAAGCTGCGCGTATGACGAAGCCATTATTTTTCTGGCTTTATTTCTTTCTTTTAATTGTTTAAAAATGATAATCGAAAACAAAATAATAATTACCGTAAGAATCGTTAGCAGCATAATAATCCTTTCGAGTTTATCGTTTTTCTCTTTTACATTGTTTAATTGTGCTTTTTCGATAATAGGCAATATCGACGAAATTTCGATTTTACGATGTCTGGCATTGTAAAAAGTCGCATCATCCATAGCAATGTTGATGTACTCATTGGCTTTGTCCAGATACCCCATTTTAAAGAGCTCATTGGCCAAATTTCTTAACGCCACAGTTTCTTTCGTAGCATTTTTGACATCAGCAATAGCGGCAAGTGCCAGATAATAAATCGCCTTTTTGGTATATCCTCTTTCAGAATAAATATAACCGAGACTTGAAGTTGCAATTCCGTAATAATCAGATGGTAATTGGTAATTGTTGATCCAGTAGCTAAACGCAAATTCAGCGCCACGCCAGTCTTGCTGTTTCAAGCGTTTTAAACTCTCTGCAGCCCAATATTCGTTTGTGTTGGTTCCTATTAATTCTAACGCCTTCTTCAGGAAATGATTTCCTTGCTGTACATAATGGATATTGAAGCGCTGATCTTTATTATAATCTGCTAAATCATAATAGGCGCGGGCTTTGATCGAATAAAATTCGAACTTATTTCTTTGATCGAGTTTTTTATCGTCGATAACATTAAGTGTATCAATAGCTTCTTTAAAGAGACCGGAGGAAAGCAATACAAAGCCTTCTTTTATTCGGCTTTTGGCTAAATAGATAGGTTCTTTAAGCACAATGGCTTTGATCTTGGCTTGTTCTAAATAATAATAAGCCGAGTCGTATTTGAAAGATTTATATTCTTCAAACAGCAGCATATAATTATTATAAAGCTGCTCGTTGTTTTGGCTCAGAGTAAACTTAGAGACGTTTTTCTTTAGAGTTTCTATTTTACGATACTTCTGTTTTAAGTAGATTTCCTTTTTAAGGAGTACTTTATCTAATTCTTCCAGAACAGGATTTGTCTCTTTCGCAGAGAGAGAAAAACCTGCAAGTAAAAAATATAGAATTACTATTCTTCGCATGTTTTTGGTTTGGTTTAGGAGGTAAGAAAAAATTTAGTTCGGCTTGAGTTAATTCGTTTTTAATTCAAAAATAGTTTAAGAGCTGATGATTAGCAACTTTTAAAATTGGGTAGCTTCTTTTGTAATATATATAAGAAAAAGGAAGTGATTATCGTGTGAAACCGGGTTTAGAATGTTAAAAGTACTCTAATAACTTGCAATTATACAATAAAAAGGAATTAAATATATGTATAGTGAAAAAAAAATCTGTTTTAATTTAGTTATTGTCATTTTTACCATAGTTTATTTGCGTTTTTCATCTCAACAGAACCTTGATTTTTTAATTTACGAAAACGTTATAGTTTATTGATTTTCAATTAATTAGAGTTTAAAATTACTGAATTATATCTTGATTTTTCACAGATGTTTTTTTTTAGATTTATTTAACCTCTAGTTTCGTACTGTCCTTTTAAAGGGATAAAAAAACTAACAAAAACCAAAATTTATGAGATGTAAAAGTATTTACTGGTTAGCTGTTTTTATGTGTTTATTTGCCATTGGCTGTGATAACACAGAAGACGGAAGCTACGTTGATCCGATTACCATTTATGAGAAAGTAAATGGAAACTGGGGATTGACAAATTTGAAAATGGTCGATGAATTTGCAAAGGCAAATAAGATCGAGCCAAGCGAAGAAAACTTGAGTACCTATTTCAACTACGAAGATTTTAAAATCAAGTTTAATGTAGATGAAAAGAACAATCCAACAAGTTACGAAGTTACAGGAGATGTGCCTCCTTTATTTGCTCCAAAAGGATACTGGCAGTTAAGTTCAGATTTTCAGCCAACAAATCCGGGTAATCCTGTCAAAATTTATTTGTACAGTGATGCTCAAAAAACTCAAAAAACAGATGAACTTCGATTATCATCGGTTCCGGGTAAAAACGGAGAGATGGAAATTCAGTTAGCACGTGTTTCCGGCGGAAGTGTGTTTATTTCCTATGTGTTTAAATTAACTGCTATTAATTAAAAAGTAATATGAAAAAATTTATATATACAATTTTACTTGCCTTATTAATCGCTCCTAATTTTGTGCAGGCACAAGAAACAACCGGAGCTGTAGGGAGTATGACATCATTTCCTGTAGTATACAAATATGATGAAAAAGTGACGTGGTTTTTTGATCTTTCAGGAACTACATTTGCTGAAAATGAAGCACTATATTTATGGATTTGGTCGCCATCAGAGCCTGATTCAGGAAATTGGGAAAACTCATCAGACTTTGCTAAACTTACACATGTAAAAGACAAAATTTGGAGTATTACTTTAACTCCAACAGAATATTTTTCTAAAACCCCGGCCGATATCGCTGCCAGTGCAGGATTCTGGCTTCGTATAAAAAACAAAAACGGATCGAAACAAAGTGAAGTGGCGAATATGCCATACACGGATTTCTCTTCATTTTATACGGCGAATGAGCTGATCAGAGCTTACCCAACAAAACCAACAATCGATAAAGGAGTTAGTATTTTGTTTAATGCCAATCTGGCTCCGGGATTTGCAGGTGCGACAAGCGTACATATGCATAGCGGACTTAACGACTGGACTATTCAGCAAATGTATGAAGCATCGAAACCGGAAATTGCCGAAAAAACAAAATTGAAAGACTTAGGAAACGGTTTTTATAAAATGGATTTAGTTCCAAAAGATTATTACAATGCTCCGGACGATTTCGTGATGGAAAATATGGTTTTCCTGATGGTAAAAGACAATTGGGCAGGAACAACTCCGGATCAGGTTTTATATGCTGGCGCTTTTGTACCGCCACCAGCACCGGTTTTTGGATTTTTCCCTTTACAAATTAGTCAAAAAGATTTTCTTGGAATGTCGAGAAAAAATAACGAATCGGGCGTAAACAAATTAATCTACACGATTACAGCCGGAAGCAAAATAATTTCGGGCGAGTTTACCGGAGGAACGGCTGAGATAAAAGGATTTGTGAATTTGGTTTCAGAACTAAAAGATGTTCCTAATTTAAGTGAAATACATGTTGTGGTAAAAGACAACAAAGACAAAACAATTTCGGATACAACGATTCCACTTAAAACTTTAGACAAATAAGTCACTATCAAATTAATGTCAATTCTAATGAAATGAGCATCACCCAAAATTGGTCATAATAACTAATAGTGGATATGCGAATTGACCGATAAAAAACAATAAATAACTACATATGAATAGTAAAAATAAAAAAATAGTCCTGCATCAAATGTGGACTACTAAAAATGTGGTATTCATGATTTTCATGCTTTTTCTTTCGGCAGGAATGTTTGCGCAGGAAAAAAAGCAGGTATCAGGTACCGTTTATGATAATACAGGAAGTGTATTGCCGGGAGCAACGGTAATTGAGGTTGGAACCAGAAATGCAACTACTACAGATTTTGACGGAAAATTTGTCCTTACGGTAGCCGTAGGAGGTTCGATCGAAGTTTCATTTATTGGATCTACAAACCAAAAGGTTCAGATTACAGCGGCAACAAAATCAAACATCGATGTTCGTTTGCAAAATGATGGTTATCAGCTTGCAGAAGTTCAGGTAGTTTCTGTGGGATACGGAACACAAAAGAAATCAGATTTAACCGGAGCCATTTCGAGTGTAAAAGCAGATGATTTGGTAAAAGGAACAATTTCTTCTACAGAACAGGTTTTACAGGGAAAAGTGGCGGGATTAAATATCATTCGTCCTTCTGGAGATCCTGCTGCAGGTTCTACAATACGTTTACGTGGAGGAACTTCACTTACAGCAAGCAACAGTCCGCTTATTGTAGTTGATGGTATTGCCGGTGTTGATATCAATATCGTTCAGCCATCGGATATTAAATCAGTAGACGTTCTTAAAGATGCTTCGGCGACAGCCATCTACGGATCAAGAGGAGCAAACGGTGTGATAATCATTACAACAAAATCAGGTACAAAAGGAGTTTCTGTAACCTACAGCGGATTATCAAGTGTGGGTTATGTAACAGATAATTTAGATCTTTTATCAGCCAATCAATGGAGAGGTTACGTGCGCAGTACAGGAAACAATGATGCTGTTGATTATGGCGGAAATACAAACTGGCAAAAAGCAATTCAGCAGACCGCTATTTCGCAATCGCATACTTTGAGTATTAATTCGGGTAAAGCTGATAGCGGTTTTAGAACTTCACTTTCGTACTTAAACAACGAAGGAGTTATCAAAAAAACGGGTCTTGAAAGATTAAGCGGAAATATTAACGCTTACCAATATCTTGGAGATAATAAAGACGTAAAATTCGACATGGGTTTATTTGCCAATGTTGATAAATGGCACCCAATGGATTACAGAATTTTTGAGCGTGCTTATAATTTAAATCCAACCATTCCGGTTTATGATGCTAACGGAGAATTCTCTGCTGTAAGTGGAAATATCTACCAAAATCCTGTTGAAATTTTAACCAACAGAACAGTAGATAACGAAAGACACAGATTGCTGGGTTATTTTAAAACCGAAGTGAAATTTTTAAAAGATTTTCTGGCTGTAGCCAATATTTCATACGAACATAATGCAGTAAAAGGCAGTACATACAAGCCATCTTATGCCATTATGGAGGGAATAGATGAAAAAGGATATGCTCAAAAAACATATGCTGAATACGCCAATGCGCAAGGAGAACTTTATGTAAATTATAATAAAGTAATCGATAAACACACTATTGGAGCTCTTGCCGGATATTCTTACTTAGAGAATATTTACGAAGGTTTTGGTGCACAGCGTAGTGGTTTTGTTACAGATGCTTTTAGTTATAATAATCTTGGTGCAGGTTACAATTATCGTTTGGGCGATGTGTATTCATATAAAGGAAAATCGAATTTAGTTTCGTTTTATGCCCGCGCCAACTATTCTTATGACGGAAAATATTTGCTAACCGGTACCGTAAGACGTGATGGTTCAAGCCGTTTTGGAGAAAACAATAAATGGGGAACTTTTCCATCTGCATCTGTAGCCTGGAAAGTTTCGAGCGAGGAATTTATGAGTTCAACAAAAGGTTGGTTAGACACTCTTAAATTTAGAGTAGGTTACGGAGTTACCGGTAATCAGGACGGAATTGGAGAGTACAAATCGCTTTCGATTTTAGGAGTGGGTAACGACAGTTATTACGATCCCACTACAGGAAGATGGAGTTTGGCTTATTCGCCAAAACAAAATCCAAATCCTGATTTAAAATGGGAATCAACAAGACAATTGAATATTGGTGTTGATTTTAGTTTATTCAACAGAATTACAGGTTCATTCGAATATTATTCAAAAAACACAGACGATTTGCTTTATACTTACGAAGTGCCTCAGCCTCCTTATTTAGTAGGAACAATGCTGGCTAACGTTGGTGAAATGTCTAATAAAGGAGTGGAGCTTACATTGAATGCAGATATCGTAAAAGGAGATAAATTTTCATGGAATGCCAATTTAACTTTAGGACATAACGTTCAAAAAATCGAAAAGTTATCGAATCCTACTTATAAAACAGATGTTATTTACAGCGGATCTCTTCACGGATTAGCAGGTATGTCAGGACAATATTCTCAAATTATTGCCGAGGGATATCCTGTTGGAACGTTCTGGGGATTCAAAAATGCGGGTCTTGATGCAGATGGTAAAATTCAGTACTATAATGCAGCGGGAAGTGTAGTGGCAGAAAGTGCTCTGGTAGATGCTGATAAAAGAGATTTAGGAAATATTCAGCCTGATTTAACAATGGGTATCGGAATGAACTTTACTTACGGAAATTTTGATTTGGGTGTTACAGGATACGGAATGTTTGGTCAAAAAGCATTAAACGCAACCAACATGATGCTGAACGATCCTAACAGATTACCCACTTTTAATGTTCCGGATGATTTCCTGAATAGCGGTATCACATCAGCTCCTAAATATTCAGATTACTGGATCGAAGATGCTTCTTTCTTTAGACTTCAAACGGTTTCAGTAGGATATACTTTGCCATTAAAATACAAAAGTTCAAAACTTAGAATTTATCTTATGGGAGAAAACCTTGCCGTATTTACAAAATACAAAGGTGTAGATCCTGAAATTGGATTAAATGCGCAAGACGGTATCAATCAAACCGGAGTAATGGATTTAACCGGCTTAGCAGCTCCAGGAATTGACAGATACAATAATTATCCCCGACCAACTACGATTTCTGTTGGATTAAATTTTACGCTGAATAATTAAGCGAATAACTCAAAAATATAAAAAATGAAAGTCAAAATAACAGCATTATTATTAGTAAGTATGCTTTTTACGATATCATGTACAGATTTAAATGAAGATTTATATGATAGAGTAGAAGACGGGAATTTTGGACAAACTCCAAAAGAAGTTGATGCATTAGTAGGAGGAGCCTATTCTTCTTTGCGAGGATTCTCTGATGGTATCTCAACCAATTACCCAACAAGTGAGTACGTATTCTTTTTGAATGAGACCGTTTCAGATGAAGCTACCATTCCTACCAGAGGAACCAACTGGTACGATGGCGGGCAATATCAGGATGCACAAAGACATACCTGGAAAACAGATAACCGTATGATTTTATCAGCATGGCGTTACAACTACACCGGAATTGCAAAAATCAATTCGATTATTTATCAGGTAGATAAATCATCTTTGACAGCTGCGGCAAAAGCGCCAATTTATGCCGAATTAAAATCTTTAAGAGCGTATTATTACTATAACCTTTTGGATTTGTTTGGGAATGTGCCAATTGTAGTAAATTTTGAAGATACCTCTTTGCCATCAAATTCTACCAGAAAACAAGTATATGATTTTGTAGAAAAAGAATTGCTGGACGCAATTCCGCATTTAACTTCAAATGTGGTGTATTCTAAATTAACAAAAAATGTAGCGTATTCATTATTAGCAAGATTGTACCTAAATTCAGAAGCTTTTATTGGTACACCGCGTTGGCAGGATTGTATTGATATGTGTCAAAAAGTAACTGGATATACTTTAGCGCCTGATTTTTTTGCCAATTTTGCGACAGAAAATGAAAAATCACCAGAGATTATTTTCGCTATTCCTTACGATCAAAAAGCAGGAACAGTAGGAAATTATATGAACTCAATGTCTCTTCATTATTTACATAAACTAACCATTTCTGCCTCAGGAAATGATTATCCGTGGAGTGCCAACGGAATGTGTGCACAACCGGGAGTTTATTCTGCTTTTACTGCTACAGACAAAAGAAGAAAATGTATGGTGGCAGGAGATCAGATTAGTGTAGCTACAGGTTCTGTAATTACTATGGATAACGGAGAACCTTTAACTTATACAGAAGAAATTACAAGTGTGGCTGATGCCAAAGAAAACCAGGGAGTTCGTTTAGGAAAATACGAAATGAAAGCCGGTGAACAATGGGAACGTGATCATGATTTAGTTTTAATTCGTTATGCTGAGATTTTAATGATGCAAGCGGAATGCTACGTACGTTTAGGAGCGGCAGATTTGGCAAAACCTTTTGTACAGCAAATTACAGCACGTGCCGGAGAAGAAATGCCTACCGTAATAGATCTTGCTTTTATAGACAAAGAATTGCTTAAGGAATTTACTTTTGAAGGAAGAAGAAGAACAGATAACATCCGTTTTGGAACATTCTTCGATTCATGGTGGGAAAAAGGACCAACGGAGAAATACAGAGCGATCTTCCCAATTCCAAGTACAGTGCTAACAACAAATAAAAATCTGGTACAAAATCCTGGGTATCCTGTAAACTAGGTTATTGAATGTCAGTCTTCCGTGTTGGTTAGTCGTGGAAGGCTGACATATTTTAAAAATAATTTTAGCCACAGATTACAAGATTAAAATGATTTTTGTTTCACGCAGATTTTACAGATTAAAGCAGATTTAATTTTGATTAAAAAAAAATCATCTGCAAAATCTGCTTAAATCATTTTAAATCTGCGTGAAATAATTTTAGCCACAGATTACAAGATTAAAATGATTTTTGTTTCATGCAGATTCTGAAGATTAAAGCATATTTAATTTTGATTAAAAAAATAAAATCATCTGCAAAATCTGCTTAAATCATTTTAAATCTGCGTGAAATAATTTTAGCCACAGATTACAAGATTAAAATGATTTTTGTTTCATGCAGATTCTGAAGATTAAAGCAGATTTAATTTTGATTAAAAAAATAAAATCATCTGCAAAATCTGCTTAAATCAATTTAAATCTGCGTGAAATAATTTTAGCCAAAGATTTTCAAATTAAAATGATTAAAAAATCTGTGATAATCTTTTAATCTGTGGCAAAAAAAATCAGCTCAATCTGCCAAATCTGCGTGAGAAAATTCAGTGGCAAAAAAATAAAAACAAATAATACATCAATATGAAAAGAGCTATCACATTATTGTTTTTTGGGATCATGAATGTTTTAGTCGCCGCGGGTTGCAGCAGCGATGATAAAAATTCTGATACACCTACAGAACCGGAAACATTTGAACCTGTTGCGATTGAAAAAACAAATAGCACCAAAATTTATGTTCATTATATGCCTTGGTTTGAAACCAATGAAAGTAGTGCCGATAAAAAATGGGGATATCACTGGACAATGGCCAACAAAAATCCAAACAACATTGGCGCAAACAATCGCAGGGACATTGCGTCGTACTATTATCCACTCATTGGCCCTTATCATTCAGGCGATAAAAATGTGATCGAAAATCATTTATTATTGATGAAATATTCAGGAATCGATGGTGTTTTGATCGATTGGTACGGCACTTTTGATGTAAACGATTATCGAATGGTAAAAGAAAATACAGAACAGCTTATCGCGATGCTGGACAAAGTTGGACTAGAATATGCCATTGTTTACGAAGACCGATTTTTGCCAAATGTTGTCAACGCCGGAAAAGCAATTTCGGTTACAAGTGCCGCCAAAACCGATTTATCTTATATGGAGAAAAACTATTTTGATGATAAAAATTACATCAAAATAAACGGGAAACCATTACTGCTTAATTTTGGCCCAATCGTATTACAAACACCAGCCGAATGGACGAACGTTTTTAATGTTCTGACCACAAAACCTACTTTTTTAACGCTCTGGAACGAATCTGTAGATGCCGGAGATAATGCCTCGGGAGAATATGCGTGGGTATATAAAAACAACACGTATCTCAGTAATTTTTATACCAATAACAAACCAAAATTGAATGTTGCAATGGGAAGCGCGTATCCTGGTTTTAAAGATTTTTATGCCGAAGGTGGTGGCGGAGCTGCAATTGGATGGACAATAGAACACAACAACGGAGCAACTCTTGATGAAACACTTTCTCTGGCTAAAAATGCAAATTTAAATTACCTGCAATTAATTACATGGAATGACTTTGGAGAAGGAACAATGTTCGAACCAACAGTAGAATTTGGTTATACGTATATCGAAAAAGTAAAAGCATTTGCGGGCGTAAAAAGTACCGAGACTGTTTTTCCTGAAATCAGTAAAATGTATAATCAGAGATTAGAAAAGAAAGGCAATGCCGATGCCCAGAAAAAATTAGATCAGGCTTTTAATTATTTTGTTTCTATGCAGCCAGCAAAAGCAAAACAGTTACTAAACGAAATTAAATAAAGAGTTGTAATTAATACAATTAAATAATGAAAAACATAAAATATAGATACTGTCTAATCGCTTTAGCATCAATGTTGATCGTTGCCTGCAGTACTAAAAAAACATACAAAATAAGTTCTCCGGGAAAAAATACCGAATTGGTTTTTGAATTAACGCCTTCAGGTCAGCCGCAATATAGTTTAACATCAAACGGAAAATCTGTTATAGAACCTTCTTTATTAGGATTTGAATTTAATGGAATCCAAAAAATGACAGAGGGTTTTGAAGTGGTTTCCACCGAAGAAAAAGCAGCTGATGAAACCTGGGAACAGCCTTGGGGCGAATTCAAAAAAGTGAGAGATCACCACAACGAATTGATTGTGCATTTGAAAGAATCAAAAGGAGAAGAACGTCTGGTTGATATTGTTTTCAGGGTTTTTGATGATGGAGTTGGTTTTAGATATGAATTTCCAAAACAGCCTAATTTAGGGAAAGTAGAAATTTCAAACGAAATCACGCAATTCACTTTTAAATCAGATAATGATGTTTGGTGGATTCCGGTGCATCGCGAAAACAGCTATTACGAAAGCACCTACCGTAAAACCGCTGTTAGTAAAACCGATACGATCAATACACCGGCAACTTTAGAAACCAAAGAAAAATTATTTGTGGCGATTCACGAAGCCAACCTAACCGATTTTGCCTCAATGACGTTACTTAAAACAAATGATAAACAATACAAAAGCGAATTAGTGCCGTGGGCCAATGGTGTAAAAGTATATGCCGAAACGCCTTTTAGAACACCATGGAGAACTATTGTAGTAGGAAAAACTCCGGGTGAAGTAGCCACATCGACGATTATGCTGAATTTAAATGATCCTTCAAAAATTGAAGACCTTTCCTGGATTACGCCTTCAAAATATATTGGGATTTGGTGGGGAATGCATTTAGAAAAATTCACCTGGGGACAAGGACCCAAACATGGTGCAACGACTAAAAATACAAAAGAATACATTGATTTTGCTGCGAAAAACAATCTGGACGGAGTTCTGGTAGAAGGCTGGAACGAAGGCTGGGACGGCGACTGGACTGCCGATGGCTCTTCTTTTAGTTTTGTAAAAGCCTATCCTGATTTTAATCTGGAAGAAATTACAAAATATGCCGCCATCAAAAATGTTCGTTTAATAGGACATCACGAAACGGCGGGAGCCACAAAACATTACGAAAGCCAATTAGAAGATGCTTTTAAATTGTATCAGAAAATGGGCGTAAATACCGTAAAAACGGGTTACGTAAATAAATATCTGGATAAAAAAGAATGGCACGACAGCCAGTATGGAGCACGTCATTATAGAAAGGTAATGGAAACTGCGGCTAAATATCATATCATGATCGACAATCACGAACCTATAAAAGGAACGGGATTGCAGCGTACCTACCCAAATTTTATGACGCAAGAAGGCGGAAGAGGACAGGAATACAACGCATGGTCTGTAGATGGAGGAAATACACCGGAACATCTTACGACTTTGCCTTTTACAAGAATGCTTTCAGGTCCGTTTGATTATACGCCGGGGAATTTCAATTTTGATTATAAAACACCTTCCGGAGCAAGAGTACAAACGACTTTGGCAAACCAGTTGGCCTTGTATGTTATTATTTTCAGTCCGTTGCAAATGGCATCAGATTTACCGGAAAACTACGAAGGAAAACCGGAATTTCAGTTTATAAAAGATGTTCCCTGCACGTGGTCTGATACCAAAGTATTAGACTCTAAAATAGGAGAATATACCACCATTGCCAGAAAAGACTGGGACGAGAAAAACTGGTACTTAGGCGCTATAACCAATAGTTTTGCGAGAAACCTAAAAGTAAATTTATCATTTTTGGATGCCGGAAAAGAATACGAAGCCGAAGTTTATGCAGATGGAGCAGGAGCAAATTATAAAACAAATCCGTATCCTGTGACAATTTCAAAACAAAAAGTAAACAATAAAACAGTATTAGATCTTAAGTTGGCAGCTGGAGGAGGAACAGCTATAAAATTTACTCCAATAGAAAAATAAGTTAGTAAGTTTTATTTTTGAGTTAAGTTTAAGTTTGAGTGTAAGTTTGCGCAATGAACCCGATGTCTTGAAAAAGATATCGGGTTTGTTATTTTTGTTTATTAACAGATTATGCGCAATCTTGTCATCCCGAGGAACGAGGGATCTCCGCAAGAAACTCCGCAATCAAAATTTCCAATCTTTGAAGAGTTGCTTATGGAGATCCCTCGTTCCTCGGGATGACAAACTATGGGGTAATTTTGTGGCTACTTCGCCTAAAATGAGACACGGATTATACTGATTCGCTTTGCGAAAACGCGGATAAACGCGGATTTTTTATAATGCACCAAACGCAATATTGTCATCCCGAGGAACGAGGGATCTCCGCTAGAAACTCCGCAAAGAATGTTACCAATCTATGTCGATTAACTAGTGTGATCCTTCCTCCGTCAAGGATGACAAGATTGGGGTTGATTTGCGATTACTTTGTCTGGAATTGCACACGGATTATACTGATTCGCTTTGCGAAAACGCGGATAAACACGGCTTTTTTTATAATGCACTAAACGCAATCTTGTCATCCCGAGGAACGAGGGATCTCCGCTAGAAACTCCGAAAAGAATGTTACCAATCTATGTCGTTAACTAGTGTGTTCCTTCCTCCGTCAGGATGACAAGATTGTGGTTGTTTTTCGATTACTTTGGCTGGAATGGCACACGGATTATACTGATTCGCTTTGCGAAAACGCGGATAAAAACGGATTTTTTATAATGTACTAAACGCAATCTTGTCATCCTGAACGAGGGATCTCCGCTAGAAACTCCACAAACAGAATCGCCAATCTATGTCGATTAACTAGTGTGATCCTTCCTCCGTCAAGGATGACAAGATTGGGGTTGATTTGCGATTACTTTGTCTGCAATGGCACACGGATTATACTGATTCGCTTCGCGAAAACGCGGATAAACGCGGATTTTATTTGAAGATTTTGAATTTTGTCTAATCCTAAAATTTTAAATCTTTTAATGATTATAATGAATATGCCCACCAAATGTATAAGCCGCGGCTAAAGTTGGTCCGTTGTATCCCCATTTCAAAAATCCGTTGAGTCTTTGTTCTATGGCATCAACCTTAAAGTTCAGACCTGTGTATCCTGCGGTAAGGCTGAAGTTTTTGTGTACATTATATAAAAGAGAAAGATTGTAGCTGATAATTCGGCCATCGATATCATCAATTTTTAAGGCGAGATAATTGGCATTGACGTATAAGCCAAAGCGTTTTGCTAATACAAAATCACCCCAAATCCCTATGTCTGGTAGTGGAGCGGTAAAATTAAAACTATCTCTATATTCTAAACTCGCCTGATTGGCATTAACGCGTAAACCCAAATCTGTAAAAAGTACGTGGGCCCCAATTAATAAACCGGCCTGATATTTTGGCTTTGCCAAAAAGGCGTAACCGTAAGCAATTCTCGCAATCTGAACATCAAAAAAGGCCGTTACACTTGTATTTATGCTATAGGTGTGTTCACCAAAAGTGATGTCTTTTTGGAGCGTTTTGGTAGAATTTCTGTCTAAAGAGAAATATTCAAAACCTAATCTGGATCTTTTTGAAATGCGCCAGTCAAAAGTTGCCATAAAGGAAACACTTGATTTCGAAAATCCTAAATCGTCTTCAAGATCTATTTTCGTACCTCTGTTTCCGTTATTTGTTCCAACTTCGATTTCAGTATTATTGATAGGAAAAAAAGCTCCGGCAGTTACTTTAAAACGTCTATCGTGCCATGGTAAATCTGCAGCATCATAATCCTGAAAGTCTTCTGAAGCATTGTTCTGTAAAATTGTAAGAGAATTTTCTACTGGTATTTCGGCAGTAGTCTGAGCCTGAATTGTAGAAAAGGAAAGGGAAACTATCAAAAAATAAAATAATTTTTTCATGAGACTTATTTTTTAGATTTATTGATAAAATTTTAACATTTAAAGTTAACAAAAAAAATCATTCATTTTTCATTTTAGATCTTCTAATTTTGTAAAGTTGATCTGGATATCAGTAGATTATGGGTTTGTTGAACTTTGTTAGTATTTATGATATGAAAAATTATTTACTGTTTCTTTAGAAGCCTTTGTTCTTAGAATGGCAATGTTTAGGAAAATATCTTATGAAAACTGGAGCTGCGTGAGGGATAGGAGAATGCTACCGCAGTAGCACGGATAGCCCGACAGCATCCTGATAAGAGGGCGTATAAGCGCAAAGTAAATTTGCCCTCTTATCGGGATGGTGGCACGCCCTGATTCAATATCAATATCAATATCAATATCAATATCAATATCAATATCAATATCAATATCAATATCAATTTCAAAACTCAACATCAAAAAGAGTATCAATGAAAATATTTTTTTTTAAATTTTGGATTCTATCTTATTTTCGATTGTAATTGATTTTTGACATTGCCATTGTAATTGATTTAGGTTATATTTGAGAGTAAATCTGAAAACAATTATGGATAAAAAATTAAAACAATACCTTGTAAAGTCTTTCGTAGTACTATTATTGATTCATTTGGGCTATTTTTTGTATGGCTATTTTAAGTTTGAAGGAATTGGGAATATCGATATCTATACCGAGTTTTACAGGTTTAAGTTTTATGATGATGTCTCTATTTCGCAGTTTTTTATAACGGGTTTGTTTTTACTTTTCTTCTTGATTTTTTTGCTGAAAAACCATTCGAAACAAAATTATTCTTTTGTAAATCTGCTTAAAATTGGGGGATTGTTGCTGCTGATTTCCTTCTTTAGTTTTTCATTTTTTGTTAGTTATAGTTTTGGAATGAACGCTAAAATGAGAACGGAATTGTCTGAAACGAAACTTAATAAAGACAAAACTTTACTGAATGTTTTACGTCCGTTTTTGTATAATTATACTTCTTATAGTTCAGATAAATTATTTAATCCGGTAAATGTATTATACCCAAAACCTTATCCGGTAATTGAGGTGGTTGACAGTGTGATGATTCAGAACGATAATTATATTACCGAAACGAATTATTATAGTATTGATACTTTGAAGATGTTAACGACGGATTTAGATAAAGTTTCGTCTGCAACAAGTACGATTTTGGATAGTATTGGTTTTGGTAAAAAAGAACTTTTGGATCGTATCATCAGTAAAAATGTGATAAAAGACAGTACCGAAATTATTTATAAAGGTATGCGCGTAAATCCTGACTATGATGAGGATATTTGCATATTTATAAAAAATAAAGCTTTGTACAAACCTGTAAATGGTATTGCTATCGAGCAACAACAATATGATGCTGCGGTAAAAAGATATAAGCTGCTTTATAAAATTAAAGAAGATTCGTTGCTATATAATTTTAAGCAACTGGATACGCTTTTAAGAAAATACAAAATCGAAACCAGTATAGTACCAAAAGATCTGGCCAAAGACGTTCGGTTTTATCAAAATCATGATAATGAACCTCTTAATGCGATTAGAAATAATTATGACAGAAAGGCGCTAACAGACAAATTCAATACTCTGGAGCGATTATTCTATGAACCTAAATATCTTCATCCTTCTATTATCGAAATCTTTTTTGGCGTAGTTTTAGGCGCTTGGCTGATTGGTTTCTTGATTTATATTTTGTTTAATTATAAAAGAAAAACAGTATAAATAGCGTCAAAATGAGTTTTTAAATTTGTGAAATATATCTTTATTTTGACATTGATTTTTGCCATTGCCATTGATTTTTGTAATTAAACCCTGTTATAATCGGCTTTCCAGTGTACGATGGCTTTTTTTATGGCATCACCGCTGAGGTTGTTTTTTAGCGCATCTTCTATAAGAGGCAATAGTTCGTCATCGGGAGCAAAACGAAGCCCGAAAATTTGATCATCGGTTAGTTTGTATTCGATTTCCTCAAATCTTTTTCCGGTAAGGGTAAAATAACGGTACCGAAGTTCGAGACGTACGATTCGGTTTTGAAGAATTAGGGCATAATGCTGTCGTAACATAAAAGCAAGACAAAATAAAAAGACAAAAACAACGCTGATAAAAGACCAAATTAAGGTGTCGTTTGTGGTAAAAGCAAAGTAAATACTTGCTGCCAAAAAGATCATAAGAATAGGGTAGTAAACAAAATGATGCGGTGTGTAGAACCGAATATGGTTGTAATAAGTCTGAATTTTCATAATTATTTCGTTTATGGTGTGATATTAAAAAACAAAAGCTACCCTAAAAAATAGAATAGCTTTTTTTCCAAAAATAAACTAACATAACCAATGTTCTCTTTATAATTAAACTTTTTTCAAAGTTCTCTTAGTAGTATCTATATTTAAAAAAAGCCTCACGCTGCATTCTCTTTTTCAATGGCTTTTATTTGTTTGGTAAAATTAGTCAGGAGGTGAAAAAAAGCTGTTATATTTTAAAATGTAAATGTTATATTATTTCAACTTTTGCAGTTGAATGGTTATTTTATTTGCCTTGAATTTTATTCTTTTCTGATTATAGTGAACTTATAATTTTCCATTGATCTAATTTAGACTGATAACTTTGGCTTGCATTTGCCGGGCTTGTAGAAGGTAAAGTAATGAGCTGATAGTCTTTCTTTAAATGAACATATTTTTTAAAGAAAGCGGCTGCTTTTTGTCCGTTGAATAATATGGTTTTGATGTTGGGATGCTGTCCTAAAAACGTTTCGAAATCATTTGCAATTTCATTTTTTATAGCGCTGTCTAAACTTCCAACTCTGTCGCAAAACTGCAAAACATCCCATAGCGCAATTTTGTTTTTTTGCAAAAGTGCTTTTTTTATTTCGTAATCATTCGAGAAGTCTTCCTTAAAAATCGCGAAAATAAATTTCCAGAAATTATTTTGGTTATGGCCATAATACTGGTTGAGTTCTAATGATTTTGTTCCGGGCATTGTGCCTAAAATCAAAACATTAGCATCATTATTGGCGATAGGGGCAAAAGAAAAACTTTTCATATATAGTATACTATTGTAGCAGAAAGGTAAAAAATATTACTGTTAAAAACATCATCCCTAAGTAATTATAAAACAATTTAGAAAAATTATATAACATTGTTGGCTGACTTGTGAGCGAACTTTGAATCGTAGATTTTTAGAAATCCAATACCACAAAACGGACTTTCTTTTTTTGTAAATCTATATAAAATGATGTTGAATTAAAATCCCTGCAAAATGAAAATAGTTACTATAAACACAGAAAAAATTCAAAATATTTTTGAAGAATTACATACAAACTTCGGCGGTAAAGTAACTTTTGATTTAGACGAATACACGCTCGAAACGAACAATAGTTTTGCAAAAGGTACTATAATTGGCGCCTCTTTTAATGATAATATTTCATACGTTCAGTTCGATATGACTTTTGCTGCAGATGTTCGAATGGATGTTGTAAATCCTATAGAATCACCGGTTTATTTTGCATATTGCTCTAAAGGAAGTTTGTCGCATAGTTTTGGCAGTACCGGCGAGGAACGAAAATTTAAAACATTTCAGACCGCGATAGTTACCTCAAAGAAAAATCAGGATAATGTACTGTTTTTCGAAAAAGATAAAAAAACAAAATTTACCTTAATAATAGTAGGAACTCAGGTTTTGCACCAAGACCCAACTAACTCTCTGAATCAGAAAGTAAAAGAGACTTTCTTTGAAACTGAGGCCGTTCAGGATTTCTTTTACGTAGGTTCTTATAACCTGAAGATTGCTGAAAAAATAGAACAATTGAATGCCATTACACAAACCGGAATTGTTAGAAATCTTCTAAAAGAAGGAATTCTGCGCATCATCCTGGCAATGGAAATTCAGCAGCATACAGATGATTTATGTATGAATTCTAAAGATACAAATTGCCTTACCTTACGTGAAATGGAGGAAATCAAAGAACTTTCTGAAGCCATCAGAGCCAATCCGGAAGAAGCTTTTACCATTAAATCCTTAAGCAAAAAATCAGGTCTTTCGCCAAATAAATTACAGGAAGGTTTTAAACTGATACACAACAGAACGGTAAACGATTATATTACCCACATGCGCGTTCTAAAAGCCGAAATTTTAATCAGAACTTCTGATCTTAATATATCCGAAATCGTTTATTGCATTGGTTTTACCAGCAGAAGCTATTTCTCAAAAATATTCAAACAAAAATTCAATTGCAGTCCAAAAGAATATAAATTCAATTTGAATCCGTTGGCTATAACAGCTTAACTAAAAAGTTGCTAAGGTTCTAGGGGACTAAGATTCTAAGTTTTTTATTTGCAAAAAATGATACTATATAGTAAGACGTACATCAGGTACGTCTTTTTTTATGTCCATCATCTTTTTCAGGAGCTATTTCCTGCTATCCACTTGTATCTTTTCCTGGCTAAAGAAGCCAGAAAAAGGATACCGCTTCTATCAGGGCTATGGCACTCATTTTCATTAGATATTTATTTTAAGTTAAGAAACTTAGAATCTTAGTCCCTTAGAATCTTAGGATCTTAAAAAAAAAACAATACATTTGTATAACTGGTTATGTAATTAATTATATATGGAATTTTTCGACAAAGTAGGTAAAGTGGCTCTAGGAAGTCGTTTACGTTTAATGACAGCAATTATAACAGATGATGCTGCCAAAATATATGAAGCTTATGGTATGACTTTTATGCCAAAATGGTTCCCGGTGTTTTATACTCTAATGGACGACAGGGAAATAACCATTACAGAAATCGCCAACGAAATTGGTCATTCGCAACCCTCAGTAAGTAAAATTATTCAGGAAATGATCACCGCAGGATTGGTAGAAGAAAGCCTGAAAAGTAGTGATAAGCGTAGAAATATTGTGGGTCTTACAGCGCAAGGATGGGAATTTTCAAAAGAATTAAAACTTCAATTAAAAGATGTCGAAGCAGCAGTTGACAGCTTAATAACAGAATCAACGCACAACCTTTGGGCAGCTCTTGAAGAATGGGAGTTTTTACTGGAGCAAAAAAGCTTGTTTAAAAGAGTAAACGAAGCAAAGAAAAAGCGCGAAAGCCAGGATGTGCAAATTGTAGCATTCGAACCTCAATATCTTGAAGCTTTCAAATCCTTAAACATAGAGTGGATTTCGACTTACTTCGAAATGGAAGAAGCCGATTATAAAGCTCTGGATAATCCTGAGGAATATATCTTAAACAAAGGCGGGAAAATCCTTGTGGCTTTATATCGCAATGAACCCGTAGGAGTTTGCGCGCTTATTAAAATGAAAGATTCCAATTATGATTTTGAAATGGCAAAAATGGCAGTTTCGCCAAAGGCCCAGGGAAAAAACATTGGCTTTTTATTAGGTCAGTCAATCGTAAATACCGCCAGAGAACTGGGAGCAAGTAAAATATATCTGGAAAGCAACACCATCTTAAAACCTGCAATAAACTTGTATTACAAATTAGGTTTCCAGAAAGTATACGGTTTAGCAACACCTTATAAACGTTGTAATATTCAGATGGAGTTGGTTCTTTAGTGAGGTTCAAAGGGACAAAGGAGCAAAGGTTTTTTGAGAACGATTTTGTAGAGACGCACAGCAGTGCGTCTAACGTGAGATATACGAAACAATACATTAAGTCCAACCTTACAATATATTTTGTTCCTACGGAATGCCTTTGAAGAAATTCCGTAGGAATTATCTATTTACAGCAACATATTTAGTTGAAGATTTTGTGTACAGTATATTACCTACACATTGTGTAGACGCACTGCTGTGCGTCTCTACAAAAAATCTTTGGCTTAGAATCTCACAACTAAAAAAACTTAGAACCTTAGCAACTCAGTAACTTAGAATCTTTCCTCAACGCCCAAACCTATAATACTCTAAATCCTGATTCTTTTTATTATTAATAGAATCCATAATAGAATTCATGCCTATTACGCTAAAGGTGATTCCGTTTCCTCCAAAGCCCAGAACGTAGTGTTCGTTTTTGTTTGGGTCCGGTTTGCCGAAATAGGGTAAGCCATCTTTAGTTTCTCCAAAAGTTCCCGCCCAGGAATAATCAATTTTAAAATCGATTTTCGGGAATTTTTTCTTAAAATGCCTTAGGAGATACTGCTCTTTTTTAGGCAATAGTTTATCGCGTTTTTTGGCATCTTTATATTCTTCATCGCCACCGCCCATAATAATTCTGTTGTCTGTTGTTACTCTAAAATACAAGTATGGGGAAGAGGTATCCCAAAAAATGGCATTTTTAAACGCGGTTGGCAAAACTTCTAAATTTTCTGAAGCTATTACAAACGTACTTTTTAAGTCGACTACTTTTTCAGCTAGTGTTTCGGTGCTTTCGTAACCACTGCAATGAATAATATGTTCTGCGGTGATTGTAAATTTATTTTCGGTATGGGCAATAGATTTTGCTTTTTGATGCTGGATCGAGGTTATATTAGTACGATCGTAAATCAGCATTCCCTTTTTCTTGCAGTAATGCAGTAAATCATTTGCAAGTTTATAAGGATCCATAACAGCTGCAGTTTTAGATTCTATCGCTGCAACGGCATTTAAGCCCATTTTTTCAAGATCCCATCGCTCAAGCCAGTTTACATCAAAACCGTGTTCTTTTCGGCATTTGAATTCGTTTTTTAAAAACGGAATGTCTTTTTTTAGAGAACAGTAATAAATGCTTTTCTTAAACTGGAACTGACACTCACTTTTTATAGTATCTATGATAGCGCGCAGATCAAAAATGGCTTTTTTTCCATTGCTATAACTGTCGACAGCGCATTCTGTTCCTCTAATTTTTATGAGTTCATGCAGCGGAACATCGATTTCATATTGAAGTAATGCAGTACTTGCGGCCGTGCTTCCGTTCGCGACGTCGCGGCGATCGACTAATATTACTTTTTTGCCTTCGGAGATTAGCTTGTAAGCGATTAATGCTCCGGTAATTCCTCCGCCAATAATTAAAATTTCAGTAGTATGATCTGAATCTATAGACGGATAACTGTATTTCATGGCACTTTTTAAGGGCCAGAAAGTTTCAGAGGAACGTAGTTTCATTTTTTGGTTATATTTCGGGTACGTAATTTTGTTCTGTTTTTATCTTTGCGTTCGTGTTGTTCAGAGGCTTCTGCAATAGAATGCGAACTTCTGATGCTTTCATCTTTTTTGGCCAGTTCACTAAGTTTGTGATAGTATTTCTGAACAATCATCATCTCTTCTTCGGTCATACTTTCAATATCGACCAAACTGTTGCTGGAATATTCATTTGAAGCAACCAATTCGTTCAATTTCAGTTGAATGGCAAGTGAATCTTTATTTTGGGCTTTCTGGATAAGGAAAACCATCAAAAAGGTTATAATTGTTGTTCCGGTATTGATAACCAACTGCCAGGTTTCTGAATAATTAAAAATAGGACCTGAAACTGCCCATGCGACTACAATTAAAAAAGCACCTATAAAAGCTGTGGTGCTTCCGGCAGCTTTAGAAACATTCGTGGCAAATTTTTCGAAAGCACCACTGCCTTTTGATTTTTTTGTTTTCATTTGAATCTAACTTTTACGTTTACTTACTTTTTCTTTCCGAATCACTTTGTTGTGTTTTTCATCATAAACAGCATCATAAATTTTTTGGCCTGTTTTACTAAAAATTTTAATTTTAGGTTCCTGATGTGTTCCGGTAATAACAATAGGAAATCCGATGATACCAAAAGGAGGTAAGCCTAATCGCATACGTAAATCTAAAAGCCCGTCGAAACTTGTCGTTCCTTTTATAGTAGGTCTAAAACCGGCGACTTTAAAGGTGAAATCTTCAATATGAATTAAATTATTATCGATAGTCGAGTTGATTTCGATTCCTTTCAAATTAGGATCGTCCAAACCTTTTTGTCCGGTTTGCGAACTAATGCCGTCAAATAATTTTAATCCTTTGACTTTTACATCTCGCAAATTCAATTTTCCGCCACCTTCAAGAGAAGCATAAATTGGACTCATATTTCCGTCTAAATCGCCTTTTACTTTATAGTCTACAGAAATAATTCCCTGTGCTTTTTCAGCCGCAGTTACCATATCATGAAACATCGGAATTTCTTTGTAAGCTCTTTGAACACTAAAATCTTTGGCAGTAAAATGAGCATCAAAATGGGCAGATGTTGGCGATTCGTCTTTGTATGTCGCATTAATACCTACTAAACAGTCTATAATGTTAAAATTGGCATTTTCTAAATAAAAACCATTTTTTGTTATTCCTACTTTACCAAGAAGTTTGTTTAAAACCAAACCATTATATTCTACTTTATCCGCATCAGCAGTAAGGGCGACGTTTAAGTTTTTGGGAACAATAACGACTCCGCTCATTTTTGGATGATCTTCTTTGGCATATTCTACTTCAAGGTTACGATCTGTGTTTTCACCTTTTTTAAGCGCCATAAATTCATCAACATTAATCAGTTTCGATTTCATTTTAAAATCTCCGCTCAATGTTCCGTGCGATTCCAGAAAGTAATTAATGGTATTGAGTAAATATCCGTTTATGGCAAAATCTGATTTTCCGTAAAAAGCATCAAATTTTTCAAACCACATTTTCTCATTCTGAAAACGGAAGTTTCCTTGTTTGATAAAAAAGGCTTTTGGGAAAAGTTCTGATGTAGCTTTAATGTTTTTTAAAATAATAGTTCCTCTGTTATCCAGTTTATCATATTGCCCTTTTGTGGCATAACTTTGTTTCCCTTTCAGCGAAAGATCTGCTTTTGCATAACCCGTAACATCAAGTCCTTTTTGAGAGAAAACCTGATAAATTCGCCCAACATTTAGCTCTCCTTTTATTTTTGCATTATAGGCCAGATCGCTAAAATCTGATAAGGTAGCATTGACATACATTGGGTTTCCTTCAAAAACAAATGATGCGGGAGCAACAGCTACAATCAAATCCTGAAATGTTCCGGCTTTGTTGAGCACATTGGCTACAAAAGTGATGTCTTTTATAGGATTAGGATACGAGTCGGTTTTGAGCCAGCCATTCCGCAATGAAATTCCGCCAATTGTTTTAGGGAATAATTTTTTCGAAGTACTAAAAACTCCTTTGGCCTGAATGTTTGTTTTTAAAGTTCCTTTTAGATCAATACTGCTTAAACCTATTGCAGCATCAACTGTGGCTAAATCTAATGCCCCTTTTACGCTTGCATCAACCGTCATTTCGTTAAATCCTTTGCTGCGTAAATAAGCGTTGAAGTAGTCTTTTTCGCCAACTTTAAATTTAAAAGTATCGAGATTAATCAGTAATTTTTCGATATCTAATGAAGGTAAAACAGCATTTAGATTCATCTGAAAATCGGTAAGTGGGGCAGGAGCATTCTGGTAATTGATTGCGCCTTTGTCGATTTTTAAATTAAAAGCTAAATCCGGTTTTTGTTTTTTAGCAACATTATAATTTCCTCTAAAAGTAAAAAGTAAATCACTATTGCCTGAGATTTCGGTTTCATTCATCCAGGTTAAATATTCCGGAGGCATTACGGAAAATAAATCTTTTAGGGTAGTATTTTCAGATGCTGCTTTGATATTAATTTTATATCCATCTCTTAAAATAGTAAACAAACCAGTAAATTTAAGTGGTAATTTATTGATTCGTAATTCATTTTTTTGAAGAATAAACGAAAGTGCATGTGTATTAATTCGGGTAATCAAATCGGCACGAACTTCTTTTTTTCTAAGATAAGCGGTACGGTCGTAATAGAAATCTACATTATCAATTCGGGCATCAGTATTCAAATCAAAAATATCTTCGCTCAAATTTCCTTTTCCAACATAATTAAAACCTTTTGCATCGACCAGGATTTTGGCAGAACGATCGTTGTATTTTACATGACAATCTTCAAGATCAATTCGTTCTAAACGAATAGCTGTTCCTTCTTCCGGAGCATTGGGATCGTCCGGTTTTTTATCGCGATCTTCCGGAGCCACATAAATATTATAATTGGCCTGTCCTTTTTGGTTGACCATTATATTGATTAAGGCTTTAGAAACATATAATTTATTAATTTTTACTTCATTATCAAAAATCAATCTCTTTAGGTTGATACCAAAAGCTACCTGTTCTGCTTTCAGTAAAGTATCATTACTAAAAGGCGCTGATCCTGTCATTGACAAATCATCAAGAGAAACCGTCAGGGAAGGAAAGTGTGTAAAAAACGAAAGTCTGGATTTCGAAAAATCCAGTTTAGTGTCTAATCGTTCGTTGGCGATTTTCTTTACTTCTGTAGCAACGGTTCCGGGAAATAGCAATGGTATCAAAAACAATAATAGCAAGATACTTGCTATTACTATTCCTGTTACTTTTAAGATTTTCAGGCTTATATTTTTATATGAAGTTTTCATAGTATTTCAATTTATTCCATAAAATTATATATGGATCGATTTTAAAATATGACTCATAGAATTGTAAGTGAGAGGCGTGTAATTTTTTAAGTAAAAAGTAGGTCTCTATGAGTTAGAGTAATTTTATCCGGCATATTCATTATTTTCCTTTTTCAGCTTTTTTAGCATCTTCAGCTTTTTGTTTTTCCAGTTTTTCTTTTTCTTCTTTGGCTTTCTCTGCTGCTTTTTCCTTTTCTTTTTCGGCTTTTTCAGCTTTCTCTTTGTCTTCCTTCGCCTTTTCTTCTTTCGCTTTTTCGGCCTTTTTTTGCTGCTCTTCCTGTTGCTCTTTTATTTCTTCTTTTTTCTTTTCTTTTTCTTTCTCTTTTTTCTTGAAGTAGCCTTTAAGCAGGAAATTACTTTTTGCAGCTTCCATATTTTCGCTAAAACCTTTTGTACCTGATTCTAAGTTCGAAAGCGTATTCGAAACGCTGTTTGCCATTTTATCATCACGAACTAATCGTGCCAAAGCACCATTTCCCGTATTCATACTATGGCTGAAAATGGCTAATTCATCGGTGATTACGGCAGCATTATCAACACTTTTTTTCACGCTTTTCATTAAATCCTGCATTTCAATTCCGTTTACCGAAGCAATTGCACCACCATTTTCGATGACTTTTGTCGATTTAACTCCCGGAGAAATAGTAAGTACTTTGTCTCCCATTAATCCGTCAGAACCAATACTTGCGCGGGCATCTGTTTTAATAAATTCACGAACTTCATCCTTAATCACCATTCTTACTACAACAGAAGAATCGTTTATCAATTGAATTTCTTCGACCGTTCCGATATTAATTCCTGAAAAACGAACATTATTTCCCACCTCTAAACCGCTCACGGTTTTAAACTGTGATGTGATGTTGAATGTTGAACCAAAAAGATTTTTTTGTTTACCAATAAAGTAAATCGCCATTATAAAAAGCAATAAACCTATTGTTACAAACATTCCTAATTTCCAAGTATATCCAGATTGCTTATCCATGATTTCTAATTATTTATTTTTAGTATTATTGAAAAAAAGAACGGACCCATTCGTCTTCGTCTTTTTCTAGTTCTTCGTATGTTCCTTCGGCATGTATTACACCATCTTTCAAAACCATAATGCGGTCGGCGGTAAGTTTGGCGCAAGCCATATCGTGCGTAATAATGATCGATGTTGTTTTGCGTTTGTGTTTGATATCGAGAATCAATTCGCTTATTTCACGAGAGGTTATCGTATCTAATCCTGTTGTGGGTTCATCGTATAAAATGATTTCCGGTTTAAGGATTAAAGTTCTGGCAAGGCCAATTCTTTTTTGCATTCCGCCTGATAATTCAGATGGCATTTTATCGATTGCATCACTCAGTCCTACATTATCCAGGGCTTCCATCACTTCACTTTCAACTTCTTCCGGAGTTAAATCCCTTTTGTGTTTTTTTAATGTAAAAGCCAGATTTTCCCGTACCGACATTGAATCGTATAATGCACCACTTTGGAACAAAAATCCAATACGGACTCTAATTTCATTCAGTTCCGGTTTTGTGAGGTTCAGTACATTTTCATCAAAAACTTTTATTTCGCCTTTATCAGGTTCAATTAATCCCACAATGCATTTTATCGTTACCGATTTTCCTGATCCTGAACGTCCTAAGATTACCAAATCCTCGCCTTTGTTTACCGTAAGATTTACACCTTGCAGGACTTTGTTGTCTTTACCAAAAGTTTTATGCAAGTCTTTAATGACAATGATAGGTTCTTGCTTTTTGGTTTTAGAAACTTTATCTTTTTCTATATTATCTTTTTCCTTAATCATCTTAAAAAAATAAATCGGTTATTTGAACAGCAACCATATCAATAATAAAAATGGTTAACGAAGCGGTTACTACGGCAGAGTTGGCTGCTTTTCCTACACTTTCGGTTCCGTTAGAAGCATTAAATCCTTTATAACAACCAATCATTCCTATAAAAAATCCAAAGAAGAATGTTTTGACAGTTGCCGGAATTAAATCTAAAAATTCGAGTGATTGCAGGATTTGAGTCAGATAGCGGTAAAAGTTTACATCGCCGTGTATATTGATCCCTACATAGCCGCCAATAATACCAATGGCATCAGCAAAAAACACCAATATAGGCACCATTAGAGTACAAGCTAAAATTCTAGTTACTACTAAATAATTATACGGATTGATGGCAGAAACTTCCATGGCATCAATTTGTTCTGTTACTTTCATAGAACCTAATTCGGCACCAATTCCAGATGAAATTTTACCTGCACAAATTAAGGCTGTAATTACAGGAGCAATTTCTCTTATTAAAGAAAGGGCCACCATACCCGGTAACCAGGATTCGGCTCCAAATTTTACTAAGGTTGGTCTGGATTGTAGCGTAAGTACCAAACCCATGATAAAGCCGGTAATTGCTACCAGCGGTAATGATTTATAGCCAATAACATAACATTGTTTCAAGAACTCTTTTGTTTCATAAGGCGGAACAAAAACTTCCTTAAAAAACTGCTTTGCAAACACTGTTGCGTTTCCTATTTCTGTGAATGTATTTTTTAGAGTAAGTATCAAAATACTATATTTTTAAGTTAAAGCTAATGCATGAAAATCAACGGTTTAAAAGGTTGTATACCCCTTGATTATTATAACTTAAAATTACTTTAGAAGCACAGAAAAAATCTTACACAACTTTTTTAGAAGTTTATATAATTAACATAATGAAACACAATAATTAGAATAAAGCAACGTTGTCTGTAAAATGTTAAAAAACAAAAAATCCCTTTACAAAAGGGATTTTTAGGGTTCAATAGTATATTTAGTTAGAATATATCGTAAAAAATTATGAATTGATGGCAATTCCGGTTTTAGATTTCATTAACGGAATCACTTTTATTTCTGCTATTTTAAGGTTTTCCATTAATAATCTGGCTGTTAAAAAACATACCGTAGATTCGGCTCCCTGATTTAAGTTGACGTTTTCTTTTTCAAGTCCGTCATAGCCACCACCGCTTATTGGGTTGTACATGATTTGGCCAAGATGATTTTTTCCTAAAAACCAATTAAAAGCCATTTTCATTTTTTGTTTGTATTCAGGAGTACCAAAAGCACTATAAAATGAATTTAGAGTATGAATTGTATACGCAACATCTATAGGCTGTTCGCCGTATTCGTGTACTTGTTCTTGTGAATCTCTGTGCAGCCATCCGTTATTAGAAATTACTTTAAAGTTTTTATCCTTAAACATTTTCGACATCAAAAAGTCAAGAGAATCTAAAGCTACTTTTTTGTAAATAGGTTTATTGGTCGTTAAAAAAGCAAAAAGCATAGATTCAGGTAAAATTCCATTTCCGTATGTCATGTAATTTTCGAACCATTTCCAATCGTGCGAAGCGTGAATTTCATAATTAGAAAGCAATTTAGCATTCAGCTTGTTGATAATTGCTGCTACATATAAGTTAGGAACAGCAGTATGGTATAAATACAATCCTTTTGTTGCAAAACCAATAGAACGTGGCGACTGAATACTTTCGGCCCATTTTAATGAGTTTAGTAAGCATTGAGAAGCTTTTTTTACAATAGCCTCAGGTAAAATTTCTTTATTGGCTACTACAGTTCCTAAAGCCCAAATAGCTCTTGCATTAGAATCTTCCAGATTTACTTCGGCATTTTGCTCGATATGTTCGCGATTTTCCTGATCTACATAATTGATGAAGTTTCCTTTTGGCTGTTGGCAGCGAATAATAAAGTCTAAGTAGATTAATATATAGGCTAAATCTTCTTTGTCCTGAGTAAGTTTATAGTGCATGCAAATTGCTATTAAAGCACGCGCATTATCATCTAATGTATATCCTGATTCTAAATCCGGAATCGAAATTTTGCTAAACTGAATAATACCAAGATCAGTGGTCATTCTTTTGATATGTCCTAACTGAATCGATGGATAGCTGTATTTTATTTCTGCCGGATTCTCAATCAATTGTTTGTAAGTGTCCATGTGAGTAATGGCCACATTTTCCCAAGATGAAGCTGTGGTTTTTCTAAAAGCATTAATTCCCATTTCTTCTCTTAATTCATCATTTGAAAGTAATTTAATGGCTGCGTCAGCAAACTGATCTACTTCTCCAATATCTACTAATATTCCTGAATCAGGAGTTAATACTTCTAAAGTATGAGGAATTTTTGAAGCAACAATAGGACAAGCACAACTCATCGCATAAGCAAAAGTTCCGCTCACGGCCTGATTAGGATCTTTTGATGTAAACAAATAAATGTCGGCAGCCTTTAGGTAATCCAAAAGTTCATTAGTATCTAAATATTCATTGACAAAACGAACATGATCCTGTAAATTTAAATCGGCAACAATGCCTTCAAGTTTATCACGATACGCATCTACGCCATCAATAATTAAATTAGGATGTGTTTTGCCAATGATTAAGTACAATGCATTGGGTGTATTTTCTATAATTTTAGGAAGAGCTTTTAAGCCTGTTTCAATATTTTTACCTTCTCCCAAAAGACCAAACGTAGCTAGTACTTTTCTGTCCTGAATATTGAATTTTTCTTTGGCTTGTTGTGGAGCTTCGTAAATAACAATATGGGTTCCGTGTGGTACGCAAGTAATAATATCTTCGGCGATGTCATAATCTCTCATCAAAATTTCTTTTGACTGATTGGTCATTACAAAAACCGAATTACTATAAGAAAGCAACAGTTTTACAAATGTTTTTAATTCCTTATTCGGATTTTGAATCACACTATGAAACGTATAGGTTAAAGGTTTTTTAACCTCATTCAAAAAATCTAATAAATAGTCTCCGTAATTTCCATCAAACAAACCAAATTCGTGTTGAATATGAACCAACTTTACCGCTTTATCTTTATTAATCTCAAGAGCAACTTTCGTATATTCCTCTTTGTTTTTTGTGTTTAATGTATAAGCCTGGGTTGGTGTTTCTTTTGGTTCTTTTACTAATTCGCAAATTTCGCAAGTGATTGATTTACCAAAAACATCCGTAATTCCTTTTATAGTATCTTGAGTATAAGTTGCGATTCCGCATTGTGTTGGTGGAAATGTTGATAGAAAAACTATTTTTGATTTATTTGATATCGTTTTCATTGGGATTCTTTTTTAGTTCAGTTAATAAGTCATTTTGGTACATATAAGAATATGAATTTGGCCGTTTCTGAGCTACTTTCATATCTTTTAAAATATTTATTTAAAATTACCTCAAGCCCAAAGGCTCTATTAATCCAATCAATCAAAAAATTAACTCAAAAGCGTTTATGTGGGAATTTTGTAACGAAAATGGGGAATTATAAAAGTAAGTCAAAAAACTGATTAATAGTTGTTTGCGTCGATAAAATTGCATTTGGAGTTAACGAATTTTGTACGAATTATGGAACTTTGAAAAAACAAACCAATCAGAAACTAAAATGGCAAATTATTAACTAAAAATTGAGATTATGGTAGTTCATGAGTTTACAGTCCCGGTTTTCAGTGTACAGTTTCTACTGCAATTGAAAATCGAGTGTTTTATTCAGGCAGTAACTGCGACTGAATACTGTGACTGCGACTAAAAACTGCGACTGCGACTGAATTTTCGCGTAATAGATGCAATAGGAAGCCCGATACAAACGATCAGAATTAATACCGACAATATTAAAGGGAAATCGAAGTGTTTTTCAGGCAAGAGAGGAAATGCAATTGGAAGAACAATAAGATTCATTATGATCCAGACAAAAATGCCGTATACAACTCCGGAAAGAATAAGATTCTTTTTAAGAAACGGAAAATACGGATAAATCATAAAATAAAACCAGGCAAAAATAAAGGCAATCAGATAATGAAGTCCAAGTCCGTACCACGCCATTTGTGGTCCTCCGGTATAAGCCTCTTTTTTGAAAATACCACTTGCAATAGATTGAAGGATTTTTACTGCGGTAGTTTTTTCGAGTATAACAGCATAAATAATAACTGCAGCCAGAATATCAAGTGTTCCGGCGATTAATCCTGATAAAAAAATAGTTCCTGATTTTGATTTCATGTGGATAAAGATTGTGTTATATATTATAGTGTTGTTATATAATGTGAAATTTTTTGAAGTTGATGAGTGTGTCTCTGAGAGTGAACGAGAGCAAAATTAATCCATTCATAGATCGTAAAATTTTCGAAACCAGGAACCTGAAAATCCAGACAGGTGAGTGTGAGATCATAATTTTCGGATGCCTTTAATAAATCAGATTCTATTTTAAGCAAAGCTAAAGTAAGCGAATTTTTATTGTAGTTTTTCATTTCCGGTTTTAGAAAATCCGGCGCATCCATTTTGGTATTGAAATTCAAAAATATAGATTCGAGTTCTTTTACATGTTCATCATATTTTCTAATGGTAGCTTTGGTTTTTCCTTCAAATAATTCAGGATAACCAGAATTGCCCAAAATGATATGCTGCACGACTTGTCCCGGTGTCCAGCTTCCTTGAAACGGAACAGTATTGATTTCCTCTTCAGAAAATGATGAAAGGGTGTCGTTTAATTTTTTGAAGGTTTCAACAATGTCTTTTTGAAGTACTGTTTTCATTTTGTTGATATTTAAAAATTTAACTTACTGCTTAATAGAGGTAATCCACCAGATATTTCCAAAAGGATCCGTCACACCACAAGTTCTGCCATAGTCCTGATCACTTAGTCCCATTAAACTTGTTGCGCCATTCTCCAGTGCTTTTTTATACGTTTCGTCAGCATTAGGAACGTAAACAAATAAATTAGCATTTTGTTGAGGCCAGTCTTTAATTTCATCGGTAACCATAATGGTGCTGTCGTTTAAGATAATTTCAGCATGCTGTACAGTTCCGTCATCGCGTAAAACCTGTTCATTAGAATCTTTTGCATCGAAAACTTTTTTTGTGAAGTCAATAAACTGAGCAGCGCCTTTTAAAATTAAATAAGGCATTATAGTCTGATGTCCTGAGGGTAAATTCATGTTTTTCGGTTTTTATAATTAGTACTATAAATTTACATTTTTAAATTTAATAATTAATAATCAGATCATTATAGATGTTTTTTTACGCGAGAACTTCACAATAAAAACCATTCGCTTTAAGAATTGCAATAATTTTTCTGCTTGAAATTGATAAACTA
The DNA here is from genome assembly GCF_046825355.2 of Flavobacterium sp. C3NV. NCBI lineage: Bacteria > Pseudomonadati > Bacteroidota > Flavobacteriia > Flavobacteriales > Flavobacteriaceae > Flavobacterium > Flavobacterium sp. C3NV. The sequence continues at coordinate 31,894 of NZ_JBKQBJ020000024.1, forward strand.
TGAATTCGTAAAATTTTATCACAATCTTCCAAATCAAAATTAATGGCGCTGTTCGGAAAATGTTCCAAAAGTTTCTCAACAATCATTTGTGATTGTTCGAATTCCTGAACATTGGTTTTAAAAACTTCGATCATCGTTTTTAAAGTTTATAAAGCGATGTTTTTATAGCGCTCAATTTTATGGTAATGATGATATGAAATCGCCAGGATTACTAAAAATATCAACGGGAAAAAGGATTGAAAACCAACTCCGTCAACTGCAAAATGACTTATAGAGGCAAATATAAAATCGAAACCAAATCCGGCATAAGCCCATTCTTTAACATTCTTAGGAACTTGCGGAATCACCAATGCCAAAACTCCTAAAATTTTGAAAACCACCAATGCATTCCCAAAATATTCCGGATAGCCTAAATGTCTGATGCCTTCTTTTGCCATTTCACTCTGAGATGTTAGTGCCGGCATAACGCCTTCGAATAAGAAAATAATAATCGTAGTAATCCAAAAAATAATTTTAGCTTTTTTCATAGGTTTGTTTTTTAAATGGTTATTAGTTAATGTATTACAAACTTACAAATGTTATTTTTTGTGCGAATAGTTATTTACGACTATTTTAAGGTCATTTAGGACAAAGTGGGGATTTTAGATTTTTTTTTGAGAATGTAGAATATAGAGAATAGAATAGAGAGAATAGAATAGAGAGAATAGAATAGAGAGAATAGAATAAAGAGAATAGAATAAAGAGAATAGAATAAAGAGAATAGAATATCTATTTTTTTTAAGAGAGTTTGCCGTACAGTTTGTCCTCCTGAGGAACGAAGGATCACACTAGAAGCTCGACAAAGAGACTCCACAAAGAGAGTAGACAAAGATTACGGAATTACTTTACGGAGTTTCGTGTGTGATCCTTCGTTCCTCGGGAGGACATAAATTGAGCATAAAAAAACCGGTGTAAATCCGTGCTTTTGCGAAGCAAATCTGTGTCATCCGTGTGCGATTACAACGCTTTCAATATATAATTTTTAATCACAAACAAATCCTCAAAACCTAAGCGAGTGTAAATGTCTTTTCCCATTGCAGAAGCTTGCAATAAAGCATAATTAGCTTTTAAATCTATCGAAAGATTAAGTGCAAATTTCATGATTTCCTCGGCAAAACCTTTTCTTCGCATTTCAGGGATTACGCCAACGCCATGAATTCCTATAGTGTTTCCGGTTTGAAAAAGCATAAAAGTACCGATGGGTTGATCTTCATTAGAAACCAAATAAAAATGAACATTTGTATAATGCTGAATCAGGATTTCTTTGCTGATTACATAACCAAAAGCATTAGGATATAATTCTGACCAGATTTTGGCATCTTGTTCATTATCAATTTTCTTAAAGCTAAGATCATGTTCTAGTGTGAATTTTTCGTTTAGTTTTAATGCCATTGCGACTTGTTCGGTTTTTAGTTCAAAACCATAAGCTTCCAAAATTTCATAAGATTTGGTCCCGAAAATATCCCAATACGGTAAAACCAAACCCAAATTGGATTTCATGGTTTTGATAATATCCGGTAAGTCTCTTTTAGCAATGTCTTTGCTTAACCATAATTTATTGGGCCAACCCGAATTTTCGATTTTGCAGTATTCGAAAGTATCGTTTTTATGATAGGAGAGGAAAGGAGTTCCAACGGTTTTCCAGAAATCGGTAAGGTTATTAATATTGTCCTGGATGAGGTTTGTATTTTTCATTTTAATGCAATTGAGAGACAAAGATAACTCTAGGTTTTATGAGAAACCTTTACATATGTTGATTTACAAATCTTTTTCGAGTGTTTTCCTGATTCGGCTTAATTGTGTGGGTGTGATTCCTAAATGCGATGCAATATGAAGCAATGCGATTCGCTCAGCAATATCAGGATGTTTGGCTAAGAGATCGAGATATCTTTCGGTTGCATTTTCCATCACTATAGAGATTTCTCTTTGTTCTTTTTCGATAACCCAATTTTTTTCGAGATAAGCAATATAGAAGTTTTTTAAATCATCATTTTGAAAAATCAGTTCTCTGTATTTTTTATAATTGATGTTGATTACAATAGAATCTTCCAGCGCTTCAATAGAAAAATCGGAAGGAGTTTGTTGTATTAATGAAGCTGTAGATCCTGCAAGATCTCCTTCGAGAAAGATGTTTTTATTATAGATATTTCCTTCGGTATCCGTTATAAAAGCGCGTAAAGCGCCTTTGCCAACAAAGTGAATTTCTTTTGCAATTTGACCGTTTCTTAAAAGTAATTCTCCTTTTTTTATTGAATTTATCTCAATGTTATTTTCGATTAATTGCCAGGATTCCTCAGAAATAGGAGAGTAGTAATTGAATTTTACTTTGAGATCGTTGATGTATTTTGCTTGATTGATTGACATTATGCTGAAGTGTTTTAAGCTTATCAAAAGTAAAGAAATAAAGTGTAATAACATTACGCTAAATGGCACACGGATGACACGGATTCGCTAAAGCGAAAACGCGGATTTACGCGGATTTTTTGTTCTCATTTTTGTCATCCTGACGCAGGAAGGATCACACAAGAGGCTCGACAAAGATTGGCGATTTACTTTGCGGTCGATCTGCCGAAGCTTTATTATCGCTCACGATAACAAGATTGCAAATAAAAAATCCGCTTAAATCCGCGTTTTTGCAAAGCAAATCCGTGTCATCCGTGTGCCATGACAACAATAAAAAAAACGCCATGAAACTAAAAGTCTCACAGCGTTTTCATCTCAAAAAATAAATAATTAACGGGTAATGGGTATTATCTCCAACCTCCGCCCAATGCGCGATATAACTCGGTATTAGCAGAAAGTTGTTGTCTTTTTATATCAGCTAATTCTAACTCACTTTGTAGTAAATTTGATTGCGCTGAAAGCACTTCAAGATATTCAGCCATACCATTTTTGAATAACAAATTGGCATTTTTAATGGCTTGTTGTAATGTTTTTACTCTTTCTTTTAGAAAAGATTCTTGCTGTTGCAATTTCTCTACTTTTACCAAAGCATCAGATACTTCGCTAACCGCAACAAGAACCGATTGTCTAAAGCTTAAAACTGCTTTTTCTCTTTCGGCAACGGCAATATTATATTGTGTTCTTACTTTTTTATTGTTCAGTAAAGGCTGAGTCAAACCTCCGGCAACGGTTCCGAACAATGAAGCCGGAATGTTGAACCAATTACTGGTTTCGAATGAATTTACGCCGCCCTGAGCAGTAATTTTAAGTGACGGATACAAGTCGGCTTTTGTGATTCCTACGTTTGCATTGGCAACTTTAAGTGCTAATTCGGCACTTTTTACATCCGGTCTGCGGCTTACTAATGAAGACGGAATTCCGATTGCATTATTGTTTTTCACTTCAAGAACACTTAAGCGAGTGGTTCTGGTTTTAGAATTCGGGAATGATCCTGTTAGAACACTTAAAGCATTTTCCTGAATGGCAATGTTTTGTTCTAATTGCGGAATCAATTGTGCCGAAACTAATTTTTGTGCTTCTGATTGCTGAATCGCTAATGTAGTTACCTGCCCGGCATCGTATTTTAATTTAATGATATTGGTTGTACTATCATTCAATTTATAATTCTGTTTCGCGATTTCTAATTGAGCGTCTAACATCAAAAGGTTGTAATATCCTTTAGAAACATTGGCTACGATAGTCGTTTGCAATGCTTTTTTTACTTCTTCTGACTGAAGATATCCGGCGTAAGCACCTTTTTTCTGATTACGGATTTTACCCCAAATATCAGCTTCCCATGAAAGTGTTGCTCCGGCAGAATAATCATCAATATGGTTTTGGCCTAAAGCCTGACCTAAATTTTTTCCTGTAAAACTATTATCAGAAGGGTTGCTTGTACTAGCACTTACATTAAGATTTACCTGAGGAACATTTCCCCATTTAGATTGTGTGAATCTGTATTGTGCAATTTCGATATTTTTAGTAGCAATCTGTAAGTCATTGTTTCTGGCTACAGCGCTATCGATGAGCTCAATAATATCTTTTTCTGTAAAGAAATTTTTCCACTCCACATCTGCAATACTCGTGGTATCTTTTGAAACCGATGCATTCCTGAAATTTTCAGGAAATGCATCTTTTGGAGTTTCAATATCCTTCGAAACTTTACAGGATATTATAGTCGTGATCAAAATGGCGATCATCACGATTTTGGTTATATAATTTTTCATTTTATATGTTGTCATTAAATTTCTGTACAAGTATCTTTTCTACTATCAAGATCTCTTGAGATTTTATAGGATATGTATCCAATGCCAATTATAATGGCTACGAGGATTGTCGTTATATAGTTTTCCATTTTTATTTTTCTTCGTTATGAATTACGGCTACTGGTTTTCCAGAAACCTTTTCTTGTAAATATTGGAAGATGATGAATAAAACCGGGATGATAAACAACCCTAATATTACTCCTGAAATCATACCTCCGGCGGCACCAATACTAATAGAGTGGTTACCTTGTGCTGACGGTCCTGTGGCGCTCATCATCGGGATTAATCCCACAATAAAGGCTAGTGACGTCATGATAATTGGACGCAAACGTAGTTTGGCTGCATCGATTGCTGCTTTGACTAATGCCTGACCTGATTTTCTTTTCTGGACGGCGAATTCTATAATCAGAATCGCATTTTTGGCGAGCAGACCAATAAGCATTACCAGTGCAACTTGTACGTAAATGTTATTTTCAATTCCTGTTAATCCAATAGCTACGAATACTCCAAATATACCTGCAGGGATAGATAAAATTACGGCCAATGGCAAGATGTAACTTTCGTACTGTGCAGCAAGTAAGAAATAGATGAATATCAAACACAGTAAGAAAATTGTTGCCGACTGACCTCCTGACGAAATCTCTTCACGAGTTTGTCCTGAAAATTCAAAACCATAACCCGCAGGTAATTGTTGTGCTGCAACTTCTTGTATTGCTTTAATGGCATCTCCGGAACTAAATCCTGGTTTCGGGATCGCATTAATCGAAATCGAATTAAACAAGTTGTATCTCGAAGCCGTTTCTGAACCATAAATACGAGTTAGTTTTACTAAGGTATTTATTGGCACCATTTCTCCAGTTTTGTTTTTTACGAAAACTCGGTCAATAGATGACGGATCAGCTCTGTCAGTAATATCTGCCTGAACTACAACTCGGTAATATTTACCAAATCGGTTAAAGTCAGAAGCTTGCGCGCTACCAAAATAGGTTTGCATGGTTTGTAAAATGTCTTTTACATTCACACCCAATTGGTTTGCTTTTTCATCGTTGATATCCAATTGCAATTGAGGATAATCGGCTTTGAAAGAGGTAAAGGCTACGGCAATTTCCGGACGTTTCATCAATTCACCGATGAAGTTTTGAGAAATTCCGCTAAACTTATCCAGTTTTCCTCCGGTTTTATCCTGAAGTACTAAGTCTAAAGCTTCAACGTTACTAAATCCGGGAACGGTTGGGAAACTAAATACGAAGAAACTTCCGCCGGAAATAGCACCTAATTTACCTCGAACCTGATTCATGATTTCGTCGATATTCTTGATATCTCCACGATCTTCGTTTGGTTTAAGCAATACGAAAACAACTGCTGAAGATGGACTTGTAGAATTCGTCAATAAGTTGAAACCTGAAATAGCGGTAACGTCTCTTGAGGCATCCAGTTTGCTCAGAATATTTTCTGCTTCGGTCATTACTTTTTGAGTTCCGTCAAGAGATGTTCCTGAAGGTGTATTTACTGCAATAGCAATAAATCCTTGATCTTCTGTTGGGATAAATCCTGCAGGAGTTGTTTTTACCATAATTACAGTAGCTACAGTAATTAATGCCAAACCTCCTAAACTCAGCCATTTTCTACGAATTAAAAATTTCAAACCTCCAACATAACGGTTGGTTAGGGAATCAAAACTTTTGTTGAATCCGTTAAAGAATTTTTGTTTAAATCCTTGTTTTTCATAAGGACCATCTCCATGAGCCGAATGATTGTCTTTTAAGAATAATGCAGCAAGTGCAGGACTTAAGGTTAAAGCGTTTACCGCCGAAATTACAATTGCAATTGCCATTGTAAAGGCAAACTGACGATAGAAAACCCCTGTTGAGCCTTCCATAAAACCAACCGGCAGGAATACAGCAGCCATTACCAGCGTAATCGAGATAATAGCACCCGTTATTTCGTGCATTGCTTCATGAGTTGCTACTTTTGGAGACAGATGTTTGTGCTCCATTTTAGCATGCACGGCTTCGACGACGACAATCGCATCATCTACCACAATACCAATCGCCAGAATTAAAGCGAAAAGTGTTAGAAGATTGATCGAGAATCCGAATAACTGCATGAAGAAGAACGTTCCTAAAATTGCTACAGGTACAGCAATAGCCGGGATTAATGTTGATCTAAAATCCTGAAGGAATATAAATACTACGATGAATACCAATATAAACGCTTCAAGTAGAGTATGTTGAACTTGCTCAATAGACTGGTCTAAGGCAACTTTTGTACTATAGAAAATGTTATGTTTTATTCCCGTTGGGAAATCTTTTGAGGCTTTCACCATCAATTTGTTGATCGCAACCTGAATATCATTAGAGTTAGAACCTGCTAATTGGATAATACCAATTACAACTCCTTTTTTACCATTTAAACGAGTTAAACTGTTATAAGAATAAGCACCAAGTTCTACTCTGGCTACATCTTTGAGGCGAAGTACTGAACCATCAGCATTAGAACGTATAGCAATATTTTCATATTCTTCAGGTTTGGTTAATTTTCCTTTGTATTTAATAACGTATTCAAAAACTTCTTTACTTCTTTCTCCAAATTTACCCGGAGCAGCTTCCAAACTTTTATCCTGGATCGCGCCCATGATTTCGTTTGGAGTTACTTTGTAAGTCGACATTTGTGTTGGATTAAGCCAAACACGCATAGAGTAATCTTTTACACCTCCAAAAATACTGGCAGAACCAACTCCCGGAATACGTTTGATCTCCGGAATAATATTAATCTGAGCATAATTGGCAACAAACGTTTGATCGTATTTTGACTCATCATCAGTATACATACCAATGGCCATGATAAAACTATTTTGTTGTTTTGCAGTAGTTACACCTTGCTGAACAACCTCTGCAGGTAACTGGCTAGTTGCCTGAGCAACCCTGTTTTGCACGTTTACCGCAGCCTGATCTGCATTTGTTCCTAATTTAAAGAAAACCGTAATAGCAAGAGATCCGTCATTACTGGCTGTAGAACTCATGTAAGTCATGTTTTCAACACCATTTATAGATTCTTCAAGAGATGGTGCCACAGAACGTAAAACCGTTTCTGCATTCGCTCCCGGATAAACCGCAGTTACCAAAACCGATGGCGGCGCAATATCAGGAAACTGTTGTAAGGGCAACTTCGTAAGACCAAGTATACCTAATATCACCAATAAGATGGAAATAACGGTTGCCAGTACAGGTCTTTGTATAAATATTTTGAACATTTTCGTAAAAATTATTTTTTATTAATTATTTGGGCAACTTTTGCAGGAGATGATTTCTCAGGCTGAATTACTTGTCCTTCCTGAAGTTTATCAATACCGCTTAATACAATTAAGTCACCGGATTTTACACCATCCTTAATTAAGTAGTTTGTTCCGCTTTTACCAGAAACAGTGATAGGCATTTTTGTTACTTTGTTTTCTTTGTTTACCGTGAAAACAAAAACTTTATCCTGCATTTCTACAGTAGCCGATTGTGGAACCAAAACAGCATCATCATGTTGAAGACCTAAACGAATTTTTCCTGTATTTCCTGAACGTAAAGTCCCGCCAGCATTAGGGAAAGTCGCTCTTAAAGTAATCGCTCCGGTAGTTTTATCAAACTGACCGTCTACCATATCAATTTTTCCGGTTTGAGGATAAGCGTTGTTATCTGCTAAAACCAAAGTAACAGGAGGTAATTTTTTTAGTTTATCGCCTAAACTGTTTCCAGCGTATTGCGCTTTAAAGTTGATGAAATCAGTTTCACCTAATGAGAAATAAGCAAATACTTCATGTACATCAGACAAGTTTGTTAAAGGTTCAACATCTGATGCCGAAACTAAACTTCCTTGTTTTTTAGGTAATCTTCCAATATAACCACTTACCGGGGCTGTAACATTGGTATATCCTAAGTTAATTTTTGCAGAACCTACCATTGCTCTTGCTTGTTCGATATTAGCAGCAGCAATTTTTTGAGAAGCTTTAGCCGTTTTTAACTGATAATCAGAAACTACTTTGTTTTGTACAAGAGGAGTTAATTTATCAACTTCTAACTGAGCGTTGATTAATGCAGCTTCGTAAGCATGAAGACTTGCCAATGCATTGTTTAATTGCTCACGGAACGGGCGTTCGTTTATTTTAAATAAAGTCTGACCTTTAGTTACATAAGCACCTTCGTCTACATAAACTCTTTCAAGGTTTCCGCTTACTTGTGGGCGTATTTCAACATCAACTGTTCCTTGTATCGAAGCAGGATATTCAGCATCTGTAGTAGTGTTTTCGCTTGTAATGGCTAAAACTGGTAATAATGGTGGAGCAGGAGCTGCCGGAGCCTGCGACTTATCTACACAACTGCTTAGCACTAGCGCCAGAATAAAACTGGTTATAATTACATTTTTCATTTTCGTATTGGTTTTAATTTGTTGGACATTCTTATTATTTAATTTTTGTGGTATTCGGATATTCTGGGCATTCATATTTAATTATATTAAATTATCTAACGTTGTTAAGTAAAATTGTGTAAAAAACCATACAATGATGCCTTCCGATTCTATTCATAATCGGTATTAAATTATTTATCACTGTTAAGTAACAAGAGAGAAAACGCTATATTACTCTATTAAATTTTCTAACACTGTTAAGTAAAGTAGTAAAAAAATAGTTGCTAAATTACCTATTAAATCATTTATCACTGTTAAGTTAAAATGAAATTTTTTTTATTGTATTGATTTTATGATTCCACCAATCGCATCTTTTAGGATTTGATTGTTAATAGTTTCCATTATTTCACTTTTATTGATGATATTAATTGCAATCAAACCATGTATTACAGAGAAGAAAGTAAAATACTTTTGTTTGATTACTTCATCAGTTGGGTTGCTGTTTTTCATAATCTCAGCAATTACCGAAGTAAATAATTTATAGGGTCTTTCCTGAGCCGAACATTGTTGCTGACAACAATTCATTTGCACTCCAAACATTACCTGATACATTTCAGTATCTGTAAAAGCGAAGTCCCAATAGGCCATCCACATGGCTTCTAATTGTTCTTCCGGTTTTTCAAATCTATCTTTGGCTTCCTGAAGTTCTTTCGTTAACTTGATAAAACCTTTTCCGGTTAATTCATTTAGGATAGCCTCTTTATTCGAGAAGTACTCATAAATAATTGGAGCCGTGTATTCAATCTTGTCAGCAATTTTTCGCATACTCAGACCTTGCCATCCCTCTTCTTTGACGATAGCATAAGCAGCCTCAAGAATATTACTTCTTGTCTCTTCTTTTTGTCTTAAAATTCGATCTTTACTTGCCATTTTAATTAAGTATTAAATTGTTTAACACCGTTAGGCAAATGTATGGCGGTTTTTCTGATTATGAAATAAATTTGTCATAATATTTTCTTATTGTTGTATAGACAAGTGTCAAAAACCTTTGAAAGCCTTTAAATATAAAGGATTTTTCGAAAATGATTTTTTTAAGGAGCAGGTAATTTTCGTGTTTTCAAGACCATTTGTCCTGCTCTACACTATATCTTTTATGGTGAACCCCACCATAAAAGGATGCCGCTTTGATCAGGGCTAGGCGAGAAATGGTATTTTTTTATTTTGTGGGATATTTTTCAGGATGTTGAGAAGTGTGAAAAATTGCATTTAGAAAAACAGTTTTTGATAATTCGTCAACAATGAAAAAAGCGATATAAGGAAATTTTTTAAAAGGTAAAAAGCGATAATTATGATCATGAAATTGATAGAATGGATTTAACTTTAAAGCTTTATAAGTACTTTTATAATCATTAAGAAAGTCTAAAGCTACTTTTTTAGTTGCTTTTAAAATGTAATATTCAACTGCTTCTTCAATATTTTTTAATGCAATTGGAGAAACGATAACCTTATAGTTCATACTTCTTTTTTAAATCGGTATAAATTGATTGAGCATCTGTGTATAAACTTTTGTCTAAATTAATCTGACTATCTAAAGTTTCTTGCTGTTCAGTAGATAATTCATACGACTTTACATTTGCTATTTCGAATTTTATCTTTAGTGCTTTCATAAAAGCTTTTACAGCTTCTATTTGAGAAGCATCTTCGGTATATGCTGTGATGTTAATTGCTTGCATGATATTAATTTACTAAAGTTGATGAACAAAGTTAAGATAAAACTCTTATTTTCATGTTAATCCGAATAATTTATTTCTTTCTCTACTTTTATCAAATGTATTTTCGGGAGATTAAAATGCGGCCCTACAATATAGGTCTAAACTACGGCTCTTTTTTAAATCATTTTAATGATTATCCACATAGATTTTAAAATTCCGGAGGAATGATTCATATTGTAGGGCCGGATTTTAATCCGGTTGAAAATGAAACATGTTTCATTAAGAAACGTTATATAACGTTTTTATTTTTTCATTTACACCATTATAAAACGGAGTTTCAATTCCGTATTTAGCGGCATTTTCAATAACATAATCCACCAGAAATTGTTTCTCCGTTTGATTATGATTCTCAAAATCCAATTGTAAAGATGATTTGGATTCAAACGGAAATTTGGTTAATAAATCTTTAGAAGTTTCAATATCCTCATTGGTCAAATTGATATTGTTTTTCTTAGCAAGCGATTGAATCTCGATCATCATATTTTCCAGAATATGTATTAGATTTTCATCTTCCAAAAGTTGACCAAAAGTAGCTTTATAAGCAGAAGTGATTCCGGCAACGGGAGCAACGAACAAATACTTCTTCCATAAAATCTGATTGATGTTTTCGACATACGTAATGTCTAAACCTCCGGCAGTCAATAATTCTATTAATTGTATATTTTCTTTTCCTCCAACGAAAATTTTCCCTGGCCCGCCAACATGCTGAATATGTCCGGGTTTCTTTACGTTTGATGCCACATAAATACAACCTTCCATAATTTGACCGGCTTCTAGCAAAGTTTCTCTGATTATTTCTTTGGCATTTACCACATTTTGCAAAGTGATTATGATTGTTCTTTCGTTGATACAATCTTTATAAGTAGATAATACATCTTTTAAAGAATAGGATTTAGAGGTAAGGATTAAAACATCCAGAATTCCAATTTCTGTTGGATTGTCTGAAACTAAATCAGGAAATATAGTGGTGGTTTCACCTTTTGATTCAAATAATAAACCTTCATTTTGAATTGCTTTTTTTGTTTCGCTTCTGCAAATGAATATGATTTTGGTTTCGCTGTCTTTATATTTTTTAGCCAGGGGAGCGCCAACAAATCCGCCGATGCCGCCAATGCCAAGAATTCCTATTTTTGTTATATCTGAGTTCATATTGTAGTATTTTGGGTTTTAAATCTTGTTGCAAAGTAAATAGGTTCAAGATCATTAATTGATGTAAAAATATCGGTTATATTTGTAAAAATTAAGGATTATGAAAGACACCTTTTTTATTTACAAAGATTTCGAAATTTATTCGGTCGAAGAACTTACTTGGAAAAAGGAAGTTCATAGGCATAATTTCTTCGAATTGTTATACATAGAGTACGGAACCGGAAATCATATCTTAAATTCGATTCCTCATAATTTTAAACAACATGATATTTATTTGCTTACGCCAAAGGATTATCACTCTTTTAAAACATTAACACCTACGAAGTTTCATTGTTTACGTTTTCTGCCTAATTTCTTTTCGAATAAAAAAGAGATCGAGGAAATAGAAAAACTATTTTATTACCACAATCAAACCAACGGAAATTTGATTTTCCTTGAAGACGATAAAGCTTTTTGCGAAATGGTTATCCTAAAAATACTTGAGGAAGTTGCCAGACCAAAAGGTCAAAACGAAATCATAATCAAAAGTTTAATGATGTCGCTGATTCAGATCATTAGACGAAATGCAAGTATAAATGAGAATAGTTTGAATTTTCAAACGACTGAAGTTTTAAAAATTGATACGATTTTAAGTTATATTCGGTCGAATATTGCCAACCCACATTTATTGAAGAAAAAAGAAATGGCGAATCATTTTAATGTTTCTATCCATTATATTGGCGAGTATTTTAAAACGCATCTCAATATAACTTTACGTGATTATATCGAGCAGACAAAGTTGAAAGTCGTTACGGAGAAATTAAGCAAAAGTAATTTGACATTTTCTGAAATCAGCAATGATTTGGGGTTTATTGATAGTAGTCATTTTAATAAATTCATTATGCGAAGCACTGGAATATCGCCATCGGAATTTAAAAAATCATTAAGTTAAAGGGAAATCTATAAAATTATTAGATAGTTTAATTAAGAAAGTAATTAGAAAAATCTGTTTTTATCAGCGTTTTCGCTTTAGCGAATCAGTAAAATCAGCGTCTAATTTTGACGCGTATAGAACAGATTTACTTCGTAAAAACGCAGATAAAAACGGATTTGATTTGCAATAATTTTATTTTATAAAATCCATTTCGACGTGCTCAATTCCGGCATCGAGGAAATAATTATCCGTTTGTCTGAATCCGTTTTTGATGTAGAACGGGGTGGCGATTACCTGAGCGTAAAGATAAATTTTGTCTTCGTTTTTTAAATCGTCTAAAATTTTCAATAGAATTGCTTCTCCAATTCGTTTTCCTCTAAAGGTATTCAGGACAGCAATTCTTTCGATTTTTGCTCCTTTTTCCATTTTTCGGTATCGCGCTGCTCCGGCTGGTAATCCATTTACGGTTGCCAAATAGTGTACGGCTTCTTCATCATCCATTGATTCGCGTTCCTGCGATACATTTTGTTCTTCTACAAATACTTGTCTTCTTATTGAAAATGCGGTTTCTATTTGTTCCGGATTGTCGATTTTCTCGACTATAATTGTATTTTGTGTATGGGGTTGATTGGTGCTATTGCTCATTTTAATTTACTTATGTATGGATAAAAAATAATCTGCGTGCAAATATACGTAGTCAACTACATATATTCAAAATAAAATGTAGAATTTAATCTTTTTTATAGTAAATAGGGGACTTAAGGTAATGCTGAAAAGTGATCGAAGTACTAAATTTCTAGAATAGCCCCGATGGGAGCGGTATCCTTTTTCTGTCCGCCGCGGCGGACAGGAAAAGATATAGTGGACAGCGGGACTAAAGTTCTGGTTGAATGAAATTTATTTGCTCCTAAACAAAAAAAACACCTCTAAAGATTATGTCCGGAGGTGTTTTTAAAATTTGATAAGTTCGATTATTTACTTTACATAGTTGGGAGAAACACAAGTTTCCCAGTAACTTACAATTGTTTTAATCATTTCTCTAATTTCATTATAGTCAGATGGCTTAACAAAAAATCCCTGAATAGATTTTGAATAAGCATCGACAACATGTTTTTGTTCTGCACTTGTCGAAAAGAACAAGTAGGGGATTGATTTGAGTCGTAAATCTTCGTTTTGATGAATTTTTTCCCGCAGTTCCATGCCATTTAATTTTGGCATATTGATGTCAGAAAAAATAATAAAAGGCTCAACTTGTGCAGAGGTTAAGTATTCTAATGCTTTTTCGCCTTCGGAAAAAAAGATAATTTCATTTTTATAATCAAGTTCTATAAAGATATCAGTTAAAATTTCCTGATCGTCGAGATCATCTTCAATTATAATAATTGGCCCGCCTTTGTTCATTTGTATTTTTTTTAAAGGTAGACGTTTATTCTTAGCTATTTGTTGTTTTTATAATTTAGTGGTAATCAAATAAAAGCCTTAGACAGTGTTTCGCTTTCATTAAGTCATTCTTTAAACACAATCCTTTTGTGACCTTAGAACAAAGCGTAATTCACAAAACTTAGCGAACTTTGCGTAATTCTTTTTGAATTTTGCGGTAAAATTTTCTTTGTCGAGTTAGTTATGGGCTTCGACTTCGCTCAGCCTGACAAGATTGCGTTAGAAAAAGCTTTTTTACCAATATTTAATCTCTACGAGCTATATCCAATTTTATGCATAATAAAAAACACCTCTAAACATTACGTCTAAAAGTGTTTTTAAAAATAAATATAGTAAGATAAATTATGATTCTGTGTTACTCAAATCTTTTTTACGATAGACCAGATAAAACACTTGTGGTAAAACCGTTAATGATAAAATCATACAAGTTATTAATCCGCCCACGATCATGATGGCTAATGGTTTTTGAACTTCAGAACCCATTCCGGTAGACAATGCTGCAGGTAATAATCCAAGCGACCCCATTAGAGCAATCATCACAATAGGACGAATTCTGGCGTAAATTCCGTTTGAGATGGCATCTTTTAAATGCATTCCCGCCCTCATGTTTTCCTTAATGATTCCGATGAGGACGATACTGTCGATGGCACTTACTCCAAAGAGAATAATAAATCCGATTCCGGCCGATATCCCGAATACGGTTCCTGTTGCCCAAAGCGATAAGAAACCACCAATAAAGGCGTAAGGCATGGCGCTCACAGCGACCATTGTATCTTTGAAATTACCAAAATTGAAATACAACAGACATAAAATCAAGATCAATACAACGGGAACAATCATTGCTAATTGTCTCGAAGCTCTTTCTTTACTTTCGAATTCTCCTGCCCATTTCATTACATTTTCTTTAGGTAGTTTTACTTCTGCAGCAACTTTTTTCTGTGCTTCATCAATAGTACTTCCTAAATCTCGTCCCTCGATGCTGAATCCTACTGCTATGTAACGGCTGTTTCCTTCTCGATATATAAAAGTTGGACCTGTTTTATATTCTACAGTTGCGATTTCTTTCAGCGGCACTTTTTTGCCATTCATTGTCGGAATCAGGATGTCTTCGATCTTTTCTTTTGAGTCACGATATTCTTTTTCAAAACGTAAGGTGATATCAAAGATCTTTTCATCATCATAAAACTTGGTTGCGGCCTGACCTCCAATGGTCATTCGGATTACGGCTTGCGCATCGGCGGTTGTTATGGCATAACGCGCCATTTTTTCGTCGTGAAGCTGAATCCTTAATTCGGGTAAACCAATGTTTTTATAGACATTAATATCTTCGATTCCTTTTACATCTTTGATCGATTTGGCGACTTTTGCAGCCATGGCTTCGAGTTGAAAAAGATCATTTCCGAATATCTTAATCACCAACGGACTTTTTACTCCGGCAACATATTCCTCAACATTATCCTGAATAGGCTGGCTAAATCCAAATCCAATTCCGGGATATACATCGAGTTCTTTTTTGATTTCGGCGATTAATTGTTCTTTGCTTATATCACGTTTCCATTCGTCCTGATGTTTTAATTCGATATGCAATTCGATATTAAAAAATCCGGTTGGATCTGTTCCGTCATTTGGTCGTCCGGTTTGTGTGAGGACAAATTTTACTTCTTCGAACTTCCTTATTTTCGTTTTCATTTCTTTGGTAAGTCTTACCGCTTCGTCCAGATTGATGCTGTTAGGCAAAGTGGCTCTTACATAAATAGCTCCTTCATTCAGTTTCGGAATAAATTCTGAACCATAAAAAGCAAACTTCGCACAACATATTGCCAGTAAACCTAAGAATGCATATAAGGTTGCTTTGCGATGTTTGGTACTCCATTTAAAAAGTTTAAAAAGGTTCTCTCTAAAGAAACGCGAAATCATATTTTCTTTCTCTACAATGTTTTTTGTCAGCATGACTTTACACATTGCCGGAACATAAGTAAGGGATAAAATCAACGATCCTAATAATGCATAACTTAGCGTAAAGGCTAGGGGAGAGAACATTTTTCCTTCCACTTTCGTGAAAGAGAAAATAGGCATCAGCGCCACAATCAAAATGATCAGGGCAAAGAAAATGTACGTGGCTACGCTGCCCACGCTTTTCTTGATAAGTCCCATTTTGCTCATATTGTTAAAGCGTTCCATTCCTACTTTATGCGCTTTCTTTTCGAGTGACACAAAAACCTGTTCGACAATAACCAATGTTCCTTCGAGCAGTAATCCAAAATCCAGCGCTCCCATAGAAATTAAGTTGGCAGGTAATCCCTGTATTCTCAACATAATAATGGCAAACAAAAACGAAAGCGGAATAACAGACGCGACAATCAATGAGGTTCTCCAGTTGTAAAGGAAAATAAACACGATTAACGATACCAGTAAAATCCCTTCGATAAGATTCTTGGTAACGGTATGTACTGTTGTGTCGACCAATTTGGTACGATCGATAAACGGAACTATTTTTACATTATCCGGCAGCACTCTTTCGTTCAGTTCTGCCAAACGATCTTTCAGTCTCTTGATAACTTCACCCGGATTTTCTCCTCGCAGCATGATCACGATTCCTTCTACCACATCATCATCACCATCTAAACCTACTTGCCCTAATCTTGGTTTGGCAGAAATTGAAACTTCGGCAACGTGTTTTACCAATACGGGCGATGATCCTTTGGTTTCGATTAAAATATTACCAATATCTTCGACTTTATCGATTAAACCAACTCCACGTACCACATAAGCCTGATCACCACGCTGAATCACGTCTCCGCCAACATTTACGTTACTTTTAGAAACGGCTTCGTAAACATCAAGTGCAGATAAGTTGTAGTTTTCTAGTTCGGTTGGATTAATTTTGATTTCGAAGATTTTTTCTTCACCACCAAAACTCACCACGTCGGCAACTCCGGGAACAGCAATTAGTTCTCTTTCGATTACCCAATCCTGAATGGCTTTGATTTCTTTAATAGGTAAATCACTTTTGATGATATATCTGAATATTTCACCCGTTGCTCCGGATGGCGGTTCAATATCAACATCTGCACCTTCCGGAAGATCTAATCCGTTAAGGCGATTTGAAGCATATTGCTGTGCGTAAAAATCCTCGACATCATCATCAAACAAAACGGTTACAACCGATAATCCGAAAAGCGAAATAGAACGTACTTCGGCTTTTTTAGGAATCGTGTTCATTTGTTTCGAAATCGGAAGTGTGATGAATTTCTCTACTTCTTCGGCACTTCGTCCGGGCCATTGCGTAATGATTCTTGCCCTTGTATTGGTTACATCAGGGAAAGCTTCGATGGGAGTATGGATATAGCTGACTATTCCGGCGACTAGTAGTACTGCTGTAAGGAAAAAAACGATGAGGGAGTTTTTTAGCGAGAAAGCGACCAGTCCTTGTACAAATTTTTTCATATTTTGTATGGTGTTTATCCGTTTTTAGGGATAATTAGTTTTTTAATCGTTCGTGAATTAGCAGTTGATTTTTAGTAATCACCATTTCACCTTCATTGACTCCTTTATCAAAATAAATCCAGTTGTTGTTTTTTATAATCGGATTCACTTCTCTGGTTTCGATCGTGCAATCGTTTTTATAAATCAGGATATGATCGCGATTGTTATCAAAAATCACTGCTTTTGCAGGAACGGCAGCAAGCATTTCGCCACCTTTACTTTTATCGATAATAATATCGGCAGTCATTCCCGGTTTTAGTTTTAAGTTTTTGTTTTCCATTACAATTCTGGCTTTCAGAACATGTTCATCGGCATCAAAAACTTTCGCCATCATTTTTATTTTTCCTTTAAAAATTTCATCCGGATATGCCGGTGTCGTAACATCGACCAACATATTTTCGCTTACATTTTTTAAATTACTGGTATATACATTGACCAAAACCCAGATTTCTTTGAGATCAGAAATGGTAAAAAGTGGTTCGCTGCCATCTGTAATCTGCATTCCCGGGCTTATGTTTTTAGCTACGATATAACCTTCAGTTGGTGCTTTTATCAGGAAAACAGATCTTTCGCTGCTGGCGCTAAACATGGCGAGATTGGCTTTCACATTTTCTAAAGAAGATTTTAAAACATCCAGTTCGCTTTGTGCCTGCATTAAATCTTTTTGAGAAGCGATTCCGTCCTCAAACATCGATTTGGTCGCTTGTAAATTGCGTTGTGCCACCGCTATTTGCGATTGAAACGATTTACTTTCAGATTGCATACTGTTGAGTTCTGTACTTTTTATCTCGGCCAGAATTTGTCCTTTTTTGACATAATCACCCAATGAAAAAGTAGTTTTGGTAATAATCCCTTCTACAAGGCTGTTAAACTGCACTACGTGATCTGCATTATACGTTATATTTCCGGTAAGGTTTATCGATTCACTAACCGAACGTTTTTGAACGGGTTCGATCGTGATTTTTTCTTTTAAGTCTTTGTCGATACAAAATTTGTCCTCTTTTGTATCTTTGATTTCTTCTTTTTTGCCACATCCGTAAACGAGCATTAACCCAAGTATCGGGAGTAAAATAAGTTTCTTCATTATGTTTGTCATTATTTTTAGATAATTAGATTTAATTGATTTCTTGACCCGCGATATAGCGCAACTCTTCAAGGTTTTTGTTCAGGTCTTTTTTAGAATTCAGCAGGATCGATTTGTTGTCTAAGTAGGCATCAACAAAATCAAGATATTCTAACATACTGGTGTTTCGCTGCATGAAGTTTTTGCGGTAGCTTTCCAGAAGTTTATCTAAATCTGATTCATAATTAGCCTCAACGCTTTCGTATAGTTTTTTGGTTACAATAAGATCTTCGTAAGCTTGTAAAACCTCAGATTGTACGCTTATTGTTTTCTCTTCCGTCAATAATTTACCTTGTTCAATTGCTATTTTAGCCGCTTTTATATTCCCTTGATTTCTATTAAAAAACGGAAGATCCAAAGCAAAACCAAGTCCCACGAAATCGTTCATCGTACTGGCACCACGATCGTAGCTAATGCCCAGTGTAACGTCTGGCGTTCGCATTGCTTTTTCGTATTTGTATTTATTATCGTTATAATCATTTCCTAACTTAATGACTTTCATATCAGGACGATTTTCTATTGCCGAAGCCATAAGATTGCCCAAGTTGATATTTTCGATATTTTTATTGTCAGGAACAAAACCTTCATCTGTAAGTTTGATGTAGCTTGTAGCAGGCAGATTCATTAAAATCTTCAATTCTTTTTGTAATGAATTGTTTTCTTTCTTTAAATCGCTGATTTCTTTTAAGAACTGCAGTTCAGATGCTTTTAGTCTAATGTATTCGCCTCGGCCAATATTTCCCTGAGCGACCTGATTGCCATATCCTTTTAGCATGGTTTGCATCGACGAAAGTTGCTTTTTATAAACCGCTTCCTGAGACTGAGTATATTGAAGCTCAGTAAGATTACCTCTAAACTCAATTTTTAGATTGCGCAAAAAGGTTTTAAAGTATTCTTTAGCAATATCAGCGCTCACTTTTTCCATCGCGATAAGCTTTTTTCGTTTTCCGGCAGTTTGTACGAGTTGTTCAAGTTCTGCCGTAACCTGAGTAGTTTTACCAAAATTGCCCCACAAAGGAGGAACTTCCTGCGCCGTAGCATTGTGCCAAAGGTTAAGCTCGCCAATCGTCAGCGTAGGATTGGGCCATAATTTAGCCTGAATCACCTGCGCATCGGCAATGTCAATGTTTAGTTTTTCTGAAAGAAGAGCAATATTCTTATCCAGAAACAAAGCCTCGGCCTGTGTTCGGGAAAGAACAATTGTATCGTTTATTGCAGCAGTTTGTGCCACACTTTTGTGCGATACAATAACGAGTAGAGTTAAGAGTATACGTTTCAAATTAAGTTTGTTTTTAATATGTTGCAAAGCTATCTACAGCATATTAAACCCTAATTTGATGTGTGTTAGAAAGGAGTTAGAGTTACATTAGAAAACGATTAGAGTGGCGGAAATAATAAGGTTACTGTCGTTCCAACGTCTTTTTTGGATGTAATCGTAAAGTGAATATTATTTTGTTTGAATATAATATTGGCCAACGAAAGCCCAACGCCGCTGCCTTTTATATCATTGACATTTTTGCCCCTGTAAAAGGTTTGTTTGATGAATTTTAAATCCTCTTCGCTAATTCCGGTTCCGTGATCTTCAATTACAATTTTAAGCTGATCATCCTGTTGCAGCAGACTTATTTTGATCGGATTTCCGTTAGAGTATTTTACAGCATTTTCGATAATATTGTACAAAGCAATCTTAATTTCGTTGCTGTTTCCTTTTATCGAAAGCAGTTTGTCATTGACAATTTCAATAGCAATTTGTATCTGAGAACTTTTTAACTGATACACATCCGGCAATTGATCGTTGATGTCCCAAACCAATTCATCGACCCTGAAAATTTCATTGAGTTCTGTATTGTTTCTCAATCCCGAAAGCATCATCAGGGTGTTCATTGTATCTTCGATCTGATATACGTTTTCTAATACTTTTTCAGACATTTCTTTGTATTCGGCACTAGTTCTGTCCTTTTGTGCAAATACTTCCAGATTACCTGAGATAGCAGTCAAAGGCGTTTTGAATTCATGCGAAACATAATTGATAAAGTTTTTCTGAATGATAAAAGTATCCGAAAGGCGCTTAAACAAATTATTATACGTCTCGATCAATTCCTGAATATCATCTTTGGTGTTTGGCGAAACAATATGGCGATCGAGCGACGATGCTTCAATTTCATTTACCTGATTGATAATATTTTTTATGGGACTGTACGCCAGATTCGAAAGCAAACGGCTCACAATATATATAGTGATTAGTCCGCTTATTAAAACCAAAATCATAATGATTAATAATCTGTTGGTAATGGTTTTAAATTCCTGATCGTTTTTCTTGACAAAAACCACAAAATCACCCTGATTATCATGATAAAAACTTCCGAAATAAAAATGATGATTCGATTTAAAATTCAATTTTCGATTCTTACGAATGTAATCCAGTCGCTCTGCATTTATATTTTGGTCGACTGTTTTATCACCGTATACAATCTCATTTTTGTTGTTGTAAACGCGCGAAATAATCTCAAGTGAATTTTCCCTGAATTGCTGCCCAATTATCAAATGCTGATTTTCCGGTAATTCATCTTTTTCCAGATAAAAAATCCCCGTTAACAAACACGTTTTCTGAAGTTCATTAAAAATAATCTTTTCCGAATAACTGTAAAAAGACAAATACGTAATAATAGAAGCAATGACAAAGACAACGCTAAACGTAAAAGAAGATATTAAGGTAAACCTGTTGCGAATTTTCATGACTATTCTTTAAGCATATATCCGGTTCCTTTTATGGTATGGATGAATTTATGGTTTTGCTCGATTTTGTTTCTTAAATAAGAAATATAAACATCGACAACATTCGTATTATTATCATAATTAATGCCCCAAACAGCGTTTAAAATCTGAGTTCTTGACATTACCTTGTTTCTGTTTTCCAGTAAAAATAAAAGCAGTTTGTATTCACGCGGAGACAAATCGATCAATACATCATTTTCTGTAACCTTATGTTCTTCAGGGTTTATGGCTAAACTTCCCAAGGTGTATAAAGTTTCTACTTTATCATAATTAAATTTAGTTCTGCGCGTCAAAGCATTTACCCTCGAAATCAATTCCTTAAAATGAAACGGTTTCACCAAATAATCATCGGCACCGGAATCCAGCGCATTGACTTTATCATCAGTATCGCTGAGTGCGCTGAGCATTAATATAGGAGTGTGAATTTTCTTGAAACGCATCATTTTCGTCAGCTGAATTCCGTCGATTCCCGGCAACATAATATCCATCAGGATAATATCCCAGGTATCGTGCTGAAGTAAATCCCGCGCAATCTCGCCCGTTTCAGCCAGATGCACCGTAAAATTATTTTCTTCTAAACCTTTTATAATAAATTCGCTAATGCGTTTATCATCCTCAATGAGTAGAACATTCATAATCTAATATTGTTATAATTGGTTTTTGTATGAATCAGGATCTAAAAATAAACTAAAGTTGAAATTACCTGACGAATTGTATTTTTAAGAGAAAATCAAAAATAGCAATTAATTATCGCAATCGCTGTTAAAATTGAATCTTGTAGGAAAAGAACAACTTAATTATCACCCATAATAATCCTGATAGTCCCAAAAATTCAAAAAGAGTAAGTCTTCTATAATTTAGTTTTTTATACCCAATTGTCATCTTGAGCGTAGTCGAAGGCTTATGAAAACAAAACTCAAATAAATCCTTTGGAATTTGGAATTTTAAAATTTGGAATTTAAGTTTTTTTAGGAGCTATTCCTGCTGTCCTTCCAAATCTTTTTCTTGCTAAAGGAGCAAGAAAAAGGATTTTCCCTCCCATCAGGGCTAGTCAGTTGTTCCATGAGAAGATTTATTTTTTAAAAGAAAAAACCGCTTTCATTTTATACTAAGTAATTTAATTGTTTTCTGAACTTTCATCCTATAAAATAGTAATCCAAATTGACATGATTTTTATATAATTTCAATTTAATTTTTAATAATAATTTGAATTTCAATTAATTAACTTTTATTAAAGAAAGGTTTAACATCGTCTGTTTTCGCTGGCTGTATGGAATTACTAATTTTAACTAAATCAAAATTAATAACGTTTTAAATACTTAAAATTATGAAAAAGAATATAGCCATATTAGCAACAAACGGTTTTGAAGAATCAGAATTATCATCTCCTAAAGCCTATTTAGAAGAGCAAGGCTGGAATGCAGATATCATCAGTTTGAAATCTGGAACTATCAAATCCTGGAAAGATGGAAATTGGAGCAAGGAATATAATGTTGATGTAGTATTAGATCAGGCAAATGAAGCAGATTACGATGCTTTGGTTCTTCCGGGAGGAGTTATAAACCCTGATTTATTGAGAAGAGAAGAGGCTGCAGTAAATTTTGTACGTTCTTTTTTTGAAAGTAAAAAACCAGTAGCGGCTATTTGTCATGGTCCTCAAATTCTGGTAGATGCAGATGTTTTAAAAGGTCGAAAAGTAACTTCGTTCTTCTCTGTTAAAAACGATTTGATAAATGCGGGAGCACAATGGGAAGACTCAGAAGTAGTCGTAGACAACGGATTAGTAACCAGCCGAAACCCAAGTGATTTACCCGCTTTTAATAAAAAAATGGTAGAAGAAATTAAAGAAGGAAAACACGAGCGTCAGACTGTTTAAGAAGATGTTTATTTATCAAGTTATAAAAAATGCAGGATCAATTTTGGTCTTGCATTTTTTTTATAATTGAATTAGATTTTTTAATTAGGAGCTATTCCCGCTGTCCGTTCCAATCTTTTGTGCCGAACACCGGCACAAAAGGATTTCCACTTCCATCGGGGCTAGGGAGTAGGGTTTATGAGGAGATTTGTTTGTAAAAAAGAAAAAACCACTTTGTTAGAGCGGCTAAAAAACTAAAGATTACTACAATGCTTACAAAGGGGTTTTCCACCAGTACCTGATTGAAGATTTTCCTTTTCAATGTTGTTTCCTTCTGTACAACTACTGTTGTTGTGATGTACATCTTGCTTTTTACTGTTAAATGCAGGTACTTTCGCCATAATAATTTATTTGTTATAATTAATAATTCGAAAGTTAGCTCTGCATTTTTTCATTCGTTTACGGAAATCCATAACAGAACTTCAATATTTTAATTGTAATAATCATAAGAGTTAAAATAGATTAAAGAGTAAGGGCACCTTTTTATTGATAGGAAAAACTCCTTTGATTACAAGGCTTTTTTGCTATATTTGCCGTTCCTAATTTACAGAATCATGACATCTAAAAAACTTTTGCCCATGTGGTATGGTGGCGGTATTGGAAACAACCGTAACACTTCTGTAAGTGTAGGACACCTTAGCTACATGGGTTTTATATTTCCTAAAATTACAGAGTTATGAGTACAAACACCCTTTCAAAAGAAGCCGAAATTAGGCTTATGAATTTTTTCAACAACAGAATCGATCCAGAAGAAATGGCCAAATCTATAAGACAGGTAAATTATGTTCTTGCTTTAGGAGCTTTAAGGCAGCATGAAACCCTCCAAAATGAAATAGACAATTTGCAAAACAGCTATTATTGGCTCAATGAATTGGCGGAGATTTTGAATCCTTATTTGAGTGAGGAGTAAGGTTTATAAAATGGAAAAACCTCGATTTTTTTAGGATCGAGGTTTTTTATTTTACATTACTAATTGTGCGCACTAATTTGACGCTTGTGATAGAAGTGGCTCTTTTGGGTTAAGTCACCAATACTAAAATTGAAATTTTGCTGGAAATATTTTCAATTGTTGATTTTTTTTAGTCTTAGATCCATAAGAACTATAAGGATCATACGGTATTGAAGAAATGATTAAATGATCATTTTTGCCATCTTTATCGATATCTCGATCTATAGCATAAGTCAAAAGTTCACTTGTTAAAGAGATTATTTCATACGTATCAACCTTGTTGCCTGCTCCGAAGTAAAAATTAACATGATTACCAACTGGTTCCCAGGTCAATACAGTTTGACTGCTGCTGCAAATGGTATTAATAAAAGTGGTTTCTTCAAACTGATAGACCTGTCCATCATTATTTCTAAATCCAAAAAAATCACGATAACAATTTGGATTATGATCGTAAGCATAAAGTGTTCCATTCCATAATATGGTGTCATATGTCCATCCTCTTAGTAGTAATTCTTGTTCAAAAGTTAAAGGTTCAGGAGCTGGATTTTCATCACTATTGCAAGAAGCTAGTAGCAACATGAAAAAAGAAACAAATAGTATTTTTTTGTGCATTAGAATTAAGGGTTAAGCTTATTTATTATAGCTTTCAAAGCTAGGAATAATAGATGATATTATTACTATTTTATTATTCAATACTAAAATATTAAGACAAGTAAACTGCATTTTAGCTCTCGGAGTAACGCGATAACACGAAACCCTCCAAATCGGACTTTTAAATTTTGAAGATAATTATTATTGGCTAAAAAAATTGGCGGAGATTTTGAACCCGATCGCGCGGATTTGTAATCCGTGCCCGCAACAGTAAGACACAAAAACAAATCACTAAAGCAAAAGTTACACGATTAATGTACTTTTTTATAATTAGAAAGAGAACTAACCAATCTTTGCGGGCACGGATTACAAATCCGCGCTATCGTTGTGGAGGTAAATCCGCGCGATCTGGGAATTTATATTGCTGTTTTCATAGATTAGTTGTCAGAATGCTTTCTTATCGAATCAATGTAAGTCCTATTATATTTTGATAATTCAAAAGTTTTATTTTTAAAATTTATTGTTTTTTTATATTGTTTCCAGCCCCAAGACTCAATATTTATGCTATCTACATAAAAGTCATTAGTCTTAAATGAAACATATGTTTTTGTATAAAAACCACTATTTCCTGTAAGATCTTTAAATATAATAAAGCCACTTTTATTAATTTTTATTTCTTCGTAATAAACAGGGGTATTACATTTTAAAACATTTTTGTAAATTTTAAAAATTTTACTCTTTTTATTTATGGTTTTGCTTATCAAAAGTATAGGGAAATCAAATTCTGAATTATTAGGAAAACAATCGTCTTTACTGCTTTCATAATAAGGTTTTAAAACAGCAATTGTATCTATTGTTTTATTATCGTCAAAATCAAGACTTAAAGGTTCGTCTTGGTAATAGTTAGAAAATGTAATTCCATATTTATCTTTATAACCCTGAATTTGCTCTAAACAATTCTTCTCTACAGAAATGTTTCCAGGTATCTTAATAGTATCCTTTGGAATATCTTCAACGTTCTTTCTTCCAATTTTATTACAAGAAATAAAAACCAAAATAATTGTAAATATGCAAAATGGAAATTTCATAGTTTCTAAGTTTTAAATGTTGTCCAGAATAATGTACCTGACTTAAAACCAGTTGATTTTAAACTCTCATGTACTGCTTTATTATTTTGTGAATCTTTTCTCGCTCCAGAAAAAACGCCTTTTTCATTTAAAATCACCCCATCGGTAACATCTTTAAGAGCATATTCTTTTTTAGAGAAAATAGAGTTAATGGTAGCATCTTTATTAATCTTAACTTTATTCAAATCAATACACCAGAAATCAATAGCTAAATCTAAGTGTTCTTTTATAACATTTACACTTCTATATTGCTTAAATTTTGGATGAGTTAATTCATCTTTTTTAGTGAAAAAATCTAATCCATCCCAAAAATATGAACTAGTAGTAGGATCGTCATCTCCTTTTAAGACACTAATCATTGCAGCACGGGTTATTTGATTATATAAGAAAACCTCGATTTAGAAAGTCGAGGTTTATGAATTTTAGATTATTTGCCATTCTTTATGTATGGAGCTCACAATAATAGGAGCTCAAGGGCTAATAGCTTTCTTAAAAAATATTTCTCGCTTTATTTATTTTAATTGTTGTTTTCGATTCTAACATTTTTCTTCCAACCACTTCCCCTTTTTTGTCAATTTTAAAACAGAGATCAATATAACCATTCCCTATCGTCGAATATGAAAAACTATATAACTCTAATATGAGGATAATATATTTTGGCTTTGTAATAGCGTATATTTTATATGGAATTAAATTTTTAAAATCTGCTATATTAAGCACTTCGATAGTTTTATTATTTATCTTTAATAAGGGATTTTGAGAAGTATTTAATGCACTAATAAGCTCATTGCTGATAATTTCTGTGTTACATTCTTTACTAAATAAATTTTCAGTTTTAAGTATAATTTTAATATCATTATTATATAAACTTTCTTGAATTTTGAATATACTCAATGAATCGTTAATCGAAATACGACAAGGTTCAATATTCTTTTGAATGTAATCCAATTTTTGATTTTTATCCTGGGCATTTAAAACACCAAATGCGAAGTAGAAAAAAAGAATTGCCATTTTTTTCATAGTTTACCAGTTGGGCTTTTTTTAAAACTAAATTCTGTTAATTTATAAATGATTGTTGTCTTGAGTAGGCGAAATAATAATTTTATTTAGCTTTCCTTACTTTAAATTCTATTGATAAAGGCTCGCAATCTTTAAATCCGAAATAATAATATTCTTTTGTAACTCGTTTAATATAAATACTCTTATAAGAATCATTATATTTTGTACATTCCTGTTTAAACATAACGTCATATGGCAACTCTATTAACGTTTTGACTTTGGTATTTACATCGTAGATAAATAAATTGTAATCATTATCTTCATCTTCATATAAAATTAACTCATTTTTTAAGTCAAAATCAAGCTCTATTCCCTTGAATATCTCTTCTCCTGCTGCTTTACAATATAACCAAAAATAAAATTTGCTAGTTCCTCCTCCGTTACTATGTAATGCAAAATAATTTTGAAAATCAATACCTTTATAGTATGGGCGACGATTGGCTTGGAAAGTGCTAGCTAATAAATAGGTATTATCTTTTTTGTCAGTAATCAATCTAAAATTAATTACGCCTTCACTTTTTTTATCTAGAGCAGGGAAAATAATTAATTCATAGTTGTTTTTAAGATTAGCGGTTTGTGATTTTATAGTATCACCTTTTTCATCAAAAAAAACGGTGTCTATCGATGTGTTTATTTTTTTTTCTTCCTTAATAGATTTAGTATTATCCATTTTACAACTGATAAAGCAAATCAACAGAATTATTAAAATTGTATTTTTCATAAGAGATTCATAATGCTTGACCTTTAGTAGTTTATTTCAAAATAAATTCTTCTTTTTTTATCGTTTCTCTTTTATAATATATTCTTTTAAGCTTCGTAAAAGTTTCTCTTATTATTCCAAATTCAAAATGTTTATTATATTCTTCATAACTATTTTTTTTTAGATTAAACTTAATGATATCATTATCTTC
>NZ_JBKQBJ020000025.1:0-56916 GCF_046825355.2 Flavobacterium sp. C3NV
AAGCAGCAAGCGCTAAAGCCGAAGTTGGTTGTCCTATAATAACAGAGTTTGTTTGAGTCGAACAATTATCAGTGACAGTCAAAGTATAAGTTCCTGCCGGAAGATTCGAAACCGAAGCCGTAGTTCCCACCGAAACATTTAAAGCGTTTTTCCAAACATAATTTACAGTTCCAACAGAATTCGTAACTAAACCAGCAGTTACTGATCCGGTGCTAAACCCAAAACAGGTAACATCAGTTTTAGAAGAAGCTGCAAGCGCTAAAGCTGCGCTTGGTTGTCCGATAATAACCGAGTTTGTTTGAGTCGAACAATTATCAGTAACAGTCAAATTATAAGTTCCTGCCGGAAGATTCGAAACAGAAGCTGTAGTTCCGACCGAAACATTCGAAGCATTTTTCCAAACATAATTTACAGTTCCAACAGAATTAGTAACTAAACCAGCAGTTACAGATCCTGTACTAAAACCAAAACAAGTAATATCCGTTTTAGAAGAAGCCGTAAGCGCTAAAGCCGCACTTGGTTGTCCGATAATAACTGAATTAGTTTGAGTAGAACAATTATCAGTAACAGTCAAAGTATAAGTTCCCGCCGGAAGATTCGAAACAGAAGCTGTAGTTCCAACCGAAACATTCGAAGCATTTTTCCAAGAATATGTAACCGTTCCAACATTATTGGTTACTGTACCTGCAGTTACCGTTCCCGTGCTGAACCCAAAACAAGTAACATCAGTTTTAGAAGAAGCCGCAAGCGCTAAAGCCGCACTTGGTTGTCCGATAATTACTGAATTAGTTTGAGTCGAACAATTATCAGTAACGGTCAAAGTATAAGTTCCCGCCGGAAGATTCGAAACAGAAGCCGTAGTTCCCACCGAAACATTCGAAGCATTTTTCCAAACATAATTTACAGTTCCCACAAAGTTAGTTACCGCGCCAGCTGTTACAGATCCTGTACTAAAACCAAAACAAGTAACATCAGTTTTAGAGGAAGCCGCAAGCGCTAAAGCCGCACTTGGTTGTCCGATAATAACCGAGTTTGTTTGAGTCGAACAATTATCAGTAACAGTCAAAGTATAAGTTCCCGCCGGAAGATTCGAAACAGAAGCCGTAGTTCCGACCGAAACATTCGAAGCATTTTTCCAATTATAAGTAACCGTTCCCACAAAGTTAGTTACTGTACCCGCAGTTACCGTTCCAGTGCTAAACCCAAAACAAGTAACATCAGTTTTAGAAGAAGCCGCAAGAGCTAAAGCCGCACTTGGTTGTCCGATAATAACTGAATTAGTTTGAGTCGAACAATTATCAGTAACAGTCAAAGTATAAGTTCCTGCCGGAAGATTCGAAACAGAAGCCGTAGTTCCTACCGAAACGTTTAAAGCATTTTTCCAAACATAATTTACAGTTCCAACATTATTGGTTACTGCACCCGCCGTTACAGATCCTGTACTTTTTCCAAAACAAGTAACATCTGTTTTAGATGAAGTTGCAAGTGCTAAAGCCGCACTAGGTTGTCCGATAATAACCGAGTTTGTTTGAGTTGAACAATTATCAGTAACAGTCAAAGTATAAGTTCCCGCCGGAAGATTCGAAACAGAAGCTGTAGTTCCCACTGAAACATTCAAAGCATTTTTCCAAACATAATTTATAGTTCCAACAGAATTAGTAACTAAACCAGCAGTTACAGATCCTGTACTAAATCCAAAACAAGTAACATCCGTTTTAGAAGAAGCTGCAAGTGCTAAAGCTGCACTTGGTTGTCCGATAATAACAGAGTTTGTTTGAGTAGAACAGTCATCAGTAACAGTCAAAGTATAAGTTCCTGCCGCAAGATTCGAAACCGAAGCCGTAGTTCCAACAGAAACATTCGAAGCATTTTTCCAAACATAATTTACAGTTCCAACAAAATTAGTTACTGCACCCGCAGTTACAGATCCGGTACTAAAACCAAAACAAGTAACATCCGTTTTAGAAGAAGCTGCAAGCGCTAAAGCCGCAGTAGGTTGTCCGATAATAACTGAATTAGTTTGAGTCGAACAATTATCAGTAACAGTCAAAGTATAAGTTCCTGCCGGAAGATTCGAAACCGAAGCTGTAGTTCCTACCGAAACATTCGAAGCGTTTTTCCATGAATAAGTAATAGTTCCAATTGAATTGCTTATTGCACCGGCATTCACACTTCCTGTACTTTTCCCATAACAGATAACATCCGTTTTAGAAGAAGCCGCAAGGGCTAAAGCTGCAGTTGGTTGCGTAATAACTACTCCGTTAATATTGGCAGAACAACCATTGGCATCCACTACTTTTATATTGTAGGTTCCGGCAATTAGAGCTTGTAAAGTATTTGGAGTTGTTCCTCCATTAATATAATAAGTAAACGGCGCAGTTCCGTTGGTAACATTTACCTGAATTTTACCATCGTTTCCGCCAAAACAGGTCACATTCGTTTTTGGCCCTAATGCGACAGTGTAAAATGGAGGCAAAGTAATATTAGAGGTTACAAAATCCCGATTGGCATACCACCATGTATTGATCGTATTTAAATTTCCGTACTGAGGACTACCATTATTATTACTATTGAAATTGTTCCAGGTATGACAATTACCGGGAGGAACGTTATTAGGAGTACAACCGGTTAGGTTTAGTTTGCTGCTAAAAACACCTCCTGTATAAGTAATGTTACTATCATCCCAGTAAAGTTTTAGAACATATCCTGATGGAGCAGCCGGCCTTACAGTTGTACAAGAAAAACCATTTTGATTTTCTTCGATATCATACATCGGAAAATGAAAAGCAGCCTGTCCAAAAGAGACTACGATAGGTATCGAGGTACCCTGCGCTATAGTATTTCCCAATCCGTCTTTTCCATTCCAGGGAACACTAACAGCATATGGTGGAGCTCCGGAACCTGTTACACTTTGAGTAGTTAGTACATCTTTTGTACCTGGAGTATAAATTCCGTCACCATTATTAAAATCAAGAAGTATATCAATTGTTCCGCTTTTAAAAACACTAATATTAATATTACTTTCTCCAATACCACAATTGGTAATTCCGTTTATTTGTATGTTTCCGTTATACGTTCCGTTTTTCCAGACATTAATATCAGGATCATTAAGAAAGACCTCATACTTCGGACTCATTTTAGTTGCATTTGCTGCATTCCAGACGCTTTTTTGATCATTAGCCGTATTTCCTGTGCTTCCTGCTCCTGTATTATTAAAAGCAACATTAAAGTACCAAGGTCTAAAACCCGCACCATTAAAATTAATTTTATTTACGAAACCTGTTTGTGTAATAGCTCCTGTTGTTGAACCGTTATCCGGAGCAAAAACAAAGAAAGCACCATTAAAATCAGTCGTAACATTATCCATTGCAAGAGCCCATCGTTTAGAGTACAGACGTCCTGAAATAGAATTTTTAGTAGCATTATTAGCAACTGTAATGTCATAATAATTATAATAAAGTTCTGTGTAACTATTGTTATTGGTTTCAAATTCAATATAATAATCACCTGCAGGCATACCGGTTGGATCAAAGACAATAGGAACATAACCAGTTGTAGTAATACCATTAATTCCATTTGGTCCGTTTTGAGCTCTTGAAAGTTTTTGAGCTTCTGTACCAGTTATATTTGATGATGAAGTAGTTAAATTATAACTTCCAAATACAACATTGCCGTTAGGATCTAAAATTCTAAATTTAGAATCAACTTCTGAATTATTATTATCCGGAGCAGATCTTCTGGCTTTACTAAAACCCAGATATACTTTTTCACTATTGGGGTTTTGAATCCTAATGTATAAACGTTGTTCATTAGTAGAACCGTATCTGGCAAAATTACCATACTCATTGTTGTTGATACAAAGAGAAGCTCGATGATTAACATCCGGCGTGGTTTGTTTTGTACCTTCTCCGCCATAAACATTCATGAACAAAGAACTTAATATAAAACTTAGAAGGATTTTTATTCTGATTTTAAAAGTAAAGTTTTCCATATTAAAAATTTAATATTGATGTGATGGTTATGCTAAGAGAAAAAACGAACTGCAACTACATTTTGTAGTAAGAAAACATAAGCGGCTCTGGAATTCATTGCGTTTTTTAAATCGAAGTATGATTTATTAAAACCAATTCCTTTTGTTTTTTTAGGAGGGATGTAGGTGTAAAGAATGACCTGATTTTTACTTTCCGGGCAAGAACCTGAAGTGGCGACAACCTTAGTGCCATTCCACTGGTCGAGCTTGCTACTGTCAGTTAAGTTGAGTTTTACATAAAATTCTACAGACTCTCCGGCAGCAAGTGTAATGGTTTTATTAAGTGCCGAATTGTTTTTATGCTGCAGTTTATTGCTCATTAAAATATTATTTTGCGAAGAACTTCCGTCCGGGTTTTCGGCAAAGCCCGAAAAGTTGTCCGCAGATAATTGATAAGTGTCTGTAGTAGTACCGGTGTTTTTAATTTGAAGTAAAAATGAAGTTTCGAAACCATTATACTTTTGCTCCTTATCTCCTTCAATAGTTATTTCTGAATTGCATGAACCCGATTGTGCAAATGCAATAGCTGTAATGAAACAAAACAGTAGAGTAAAAATGTTTTTCTGAAAAATGTTTTTTTTGAAAGAAAAAATAAACTTACAATTGTGAACAAATTTCGCTGCTTTTTCAAGAGTAGTTTTAGTTATCATATACTTAGGTTTTTTGTTTTTGGTGTTTATCAAATTTTAACAGAATCAAAGTTATAGAGAGGTGTTAATTTTGATTTTTTTTGTCCGTAACTAACCTAAAAACTCGTTGAAGTGTATTTTTTTTGTTAAATAATGGTCTAAAAAGCAATTTTTTTTGTCATTTCTAACAAATAAAAAAGTAGTCTTTTTTTGGTTTTTTGACTAAAAACGCAAATTTTAAAAACTTTTAAATGATTAATAATCAGATATTTAGTTAATTTTTTATAAATATACTTCAATCGACCAACTGTTTGGTTTAATAGATGAAGAGCACTTTTTTATAAAACTGATGTCATCGTAGCGTTATGTTTTTAGACGGTATAAAAAACTTTAATTCTTGTTAAAATTTGCTTTTAATGTTAACAGAAATAAAAAAAGTAAGAGGTTTAATATTTCTTTTGTAAATTAGAAGTTCAATAAAATTATTAACCTTCTAAGAGGTTTCTAAACCATCCGCCTATGAAAAATTTAATTTTAATACGCCATGCAAAATCAAGCTGGGAAGCGCCTTTAAAAGATTTCGACAGACCTCTAATGAAAAAAGGAATCCTGGATGCTCATGAAGTATCGGCAAATATTTCAAATTTTCTTCCTAAAACCTATATAATATGGAGTAGTACTGCGGCGCGGGCTTCAGAAACGGCACTGATTTTTGCCCAAAATATTTCGTATCCTATTGAAAGTATCGTTTATAAAGACGATCTTTATACTTTTGATGAAAAACAGCTCGAAAACGTTATCAAATCATGTGATAATAGTTTCGAAAGCGTTATTCTTTTTGGACATAACGAGGCTATTACAAATTTTGTTAATAAATTTGGGGATGTTTTTATCGAAAATGTTCCTACTTCAGGCTTTGTCTCTTTACAGTTTGATGCAGAAAGTTGGAACTCAATTAATAAAGGTAAAACCCATAAAACAATTTTCCCCAAAGATTTAAAATAATATAAAGTGTACGAACAGAAATATATCGATAGAGAAAAAAGTTGGTTAGCGTTTAATGCGAGAGTGCTTCAGGAAGCGGCAGATAATACGGTTCCGCTTTTAGACAGGCTGCGTTTTGTTGGAATTTTTTCGAACAATTTAGATGAATTTTTCAGGGTTCGTTATGCCGCAATTCGTAGATTAAGCCTTTCCGGAATTTCTGGAGAAAAATATTTAGGTGGAGTTTCTGCACATCAGTTAATTAAAGATATTACCGAAATTGTAATTCAGCAGCAATCTGAAAGTTTACGTATTTTAGGTAACATCGAAACAGAACTGGAAGCCGAAAATATTTTAATTATTAATGAAGATGAAATAACACCGGATCAGGCATGTTTTTTAAAAGACTTTTTTGATCAAAAATTGAGTCCTGAATTAGTAACCATTATTTTAAATGATTTAGCAGAATTCCCAATTCTTAAAGATACATTGGGGTATTTGGCTGTTCGTTTAGAAATGAATACAAACGATGAGGTTCGTTATGCCGTTATCGAAATCCCGAAAACGATCAACAGATTTGTTGTATTGCCTTCTCACGATGATAAACATTATGTTATTCTTATCGATGATGTAATTCGATACAACCTAAAAAACATTTTTAATATTTTCGATTATAAAAGTGTTTCGGCACATATGATCAAAATTACCCGTGACGCTCAGTTAGATATCGATAGCGATTTGAGTAAAAGTATGCTCGAAAAAATTGCAACATCGGTAAAAGACAGAAGAATAGGGGAGCCAGTTCGTTTTATTTATGATAATTTAATCGAAGAAGATACGCTGCATTTCTTTTTAGATAAAATGAAAATTGTAGAAACAGATAGTATTATTCCCGGAGGAAGATATCACAATCGTCGTGATTATATGAGTTTCCCTAATTTAGGAAGATACGATTTACTTTATAAACCAAATGAACCATTGCCAATTCCTGGACTAAGTTTGGGAGGAAGTATGCTCGAAAAAATAAGTAAAAAAGATTATTTGTTACACGCTCCATATCAGTCATTTTCATACTTAACCAAGTTTTTGCGTGAAGCAGCTTTGGACCCGAAAGTAACCAGCATAAAAATTACTTTGTATCGTTTGGC
This sequence comes from Flavobacterium sp. C3NV, assembly GCF_046825355.2. Taxonomy (NCBI): domain Bacteria; kingdom Pseudomonadati; phylum Bacteroidota; class Flavobacteriia; order Flavobacteriales; family Flavobacteriaceae; genus Flavobacterium; species Flavobacterium sp. C3NV. The sequence goes on from NZ_JBKQBJ020000025.1 coordinate 6,792, forward strand.
TAAGAATTCGCAGATTATTAGTTCATTGATAAATGCTGCAAAAAATGGTAAAAAAGTAACCGTACAAATAGAACTTCAGGCACGTTTTGATGAAGCTTCGAATATTTCGTATGCAGAGCAAATGCAAACCGAAGGAATCGAACTTATTTTTGGAATTAAAGGCCTTAAAGTACACAGTAAAATTTGTGTAATCGAAAGAACTGAAGAAGGAAAATCACGTCGTTACGGATTTATCTCTACAGGAAATTTCAACGAATCAACGGCAAAAATTTATACAGATGTTACCCTTTTTACCTGTCATCAGGGAATTTTGAAAGACATCTCAAAAATATTCGAATTTTTCGATATCAATTACAGAGTGCACAGATACAAGCACTTAATTGTATCGCCACATTATACAAGAACAAAATTTATTAAGCTAATAGATCGCGAAATTCTGCACGCTTTGGCCGGTAGAAAAACGCATATTAAATTAAAAATGAATAGTTTATCTGATTTTAAAATGATCGATAAATTATACGAAGCCAGTAATGCCGGCGTAAAAATCCAGCTTCAGGTAAGAGGTATTTGCTCCCTAATTCCAGGAATTCCGGGAATGAGCGAAAACATCGAAGCCATAAGTATTGTCGATAATTACCTGGAACATTCAAGGGTTTATATTTTCGGTAATGCCGGTCTGACCGAAGTTTATATTTCATCAGCAGATTTTATGACCCGTAATCTTGACGGAAGAGTCGAAGTAACCTGTCCGATTTATGATCTTGAAATAAAGAAAGAATTAATAGATAATTTTAATATTGCATGGAAAGGGAATGTTAAAGTGAGATATCATTCCTATAAATTAGATAATAAATACAAACCTCGAAATCATCATGCCCCTTTTAGAGCGCAACTTGAAACCTATAAATATTATCAGAACAAAATATCAGTTTTAGAGCAAGTTCCTCAAAAAATAAATTAAAAATAAAGAATAATTTTCAAATCATAAGTGAGCATGATTAATATAAAAAAATATGCAGCAATAGATATTGGTTCAAACGCCATGAGGCTTCTAATATCGAATGTTGTAGAACAAGATGGCAAAGAACCACAATTTAATAAAAGTTCGCTTGTTCGTGTGCCAATTCGTTTGGGACAAGATGCCTTTACAGTAGGAGAGATTTCAGAAGAAAATATAGATCGGATGGTGGATGCCATGAAAGCATTCCATCTTTTGATGAAAGTACATAAGGTAGAGCGTTATATGGCATTTGCTACTTCGGCAATGCGTGAAGCATATAATGCCAAAGAAGTGGTCGCTTTAATTAAAAAGAAAGCCGACATAAAAATCGAAATTATTGATGGTAAAAAAGAAGCTGCCATTATTGCATCGACTGATTTACTTCATTTATTAAAAAATGACGAAACCTATCTTTTTGTAGATGTGGGTGGTGGAAGTACAGAATTTACTTTGTTTTCTGACGGAAAACTTATCAATTCGAGATCTTTTAAAGCCGGAACTGTTCGTTTGCTGAATAATATGGTGCACGATGTGGTTTGGGATGAAATCGAAAAATGGATTAAAACCAATACGGCAGATTACGATGAGGTTACTTTAATTGGTTCCGGAGGAAACATTAACAAGTTGTTTAAAATGTCCGGAAAACAGCAGGAAAAACCACTTTCGTACATTTACATCAATTCGCAATACGCATTTTTAAATTCATTGACTTACGAACAAAGAATTGCAGAATTAGGATTGAATTCAGATCGTGCCGACGTAATTATCCATGCGACCAGAATTTATCTTAATGCCATGAAATGGAGTGGCGCACGCCAAATCTACGTTCCAAAAATAGGACTTTCAGACGGAATCGTAAAAGCAATGTATTACGGTAAGATTTAGTATTAGATCTTTAGGAAAAAAAATATTTTTGCCACGAATTCCACAAATTTACACGAATTATATTTTTCAATAGGAATAAAAAATTAGTGTAAATTTGTGGAATTCGTGGCAACTTTTTTCAGCATATTTCAGGCTGTAAACATAATTCAAAAACATATAAATAAATGAATAAAACAAGACTCGAGGCTTTTAGTGATGGTGTATTGGCGATTATTATCACTATTATGATTTTAGAAATTAAAGTTCCTGAAGGACATGAATTTGCCGATTTAAAAAGACTTATTCCTAAGTTTCTAAGTTATATTTTGAGTTTTATTTATGTGGGAATCTATTGGAACAATCACCATTATTTAATTCATGGCATGACCAAAATAAACGGAAAAATCCTTTGGGCAAATTTGCATTTATTATTTTGGTTGTCCCTAATTCCCGTTGCAACAGGCTGGATGGGAGAACATAATTTTGCAAAAGCTTCCATGACTTTGTACGGAGTCGTTTTGTTTTTATCGGCAATTGCGTATTTTATTTTACAGCGAATTATAATTGTAAACGAAGGTGAAAATTCAGTATTGGCAAAAGCTATTGGCAGGGATTTAAAAGGATATACATCAGCTATTTTATATGTGGTAGGAATAGTCTTTTCGTTTTACAACGAATGGGTTTCAGGTGCTGCGTATTTTGCTGTAGCCATGTTATGGCTTATCCCTGATAAAAGAATTGAAAAAGTCTTTGCTTCTAAAAATTAATTTATTCTGCATTTATAATGAAATCAGTTTTTCAATCTATTCAGGTTTTGCCTCAAAATGAATTAGAGCTGCTCGATGATTTAATTACTTTTCGAAAACTCAAAAAAGGAGAACTTTTATTGCAAGAAAACCAGGTTAGTAATGAAATCGTTTTTATCAATAAAGGGATTTTACGTTCGTATTTTTTCAATCATCAGGGCGATGAAATCACGAATTGTTTTGCTTTCGAAAACGAATTTATGGCTTCATTCTCTAGTTTTATAACGCAAAATGTAGCCGAAGAAAATATTCAGGCAATAGCTGATACAGAGTTGCAAGTCATAAGCCGTGAAAGTTTAGAAAAGCTTTATGCCTTAGGAATTCATTGGCAGGAAATAGGACGTAAGTTAACTGAAATGGAATATGTAACACTTCAAAAACGAATGATTTCTTTTCAGAAATTATCCGGAACCCAACGTTATGAAGAACTTTATAAAAACCATAAAAAATACCTGCAGCTCATTCCATTGCAATATTTAGCATCCTATTTAGGCGTGACGCCAAGACATTTAAGTAGAATACGTAAAGCGGTTTTATAGGACATTTGTCTGGTTATCGAGAGATATCTCATCATTATTTTTGCTGAAAACAATATATAATGATGAGAAAAAATATTTTAGTAATTGGCGGAACCGGCTTAGTAGGTAAAGTCATATTACGAATTCTTGAAGCAAGAAATCCTGACTTTAACCTGTTTGTAGGAAGTCGTCAGTCAGGAAAAACGAACAAAGATTTAATTGTTGATGTTACCAATCCAAAAACGTTTGAATGTATTCTACAGAATAAAATCGACCTGATTGTATTGTGTACAAAAGATAGCAATAATGAAATTTTGCAGTTTGCCATACAAAACAAATTAGACTATATCGATATTACAAAGCCAACTCCAGATCTCACTATTGCGTATGATTTAGCCAGGGTTAATAGCCAGAAAATAGATAGCCGAATTGTTTTTAGTTCGGGCTGGATGGGAGGTATAGTAGGTAGTCTCGTAGATTTTATACAGCCGGACAAACATAAAATTCAGGAAACCAATATTTTTATCTATTATTCTGTAAAAGATTTGGCAGGAAAAAGTTCAGCCAATTTTTTAGCTGAAAACGTATGTAAACCCTTTGTTGTTTATAAAAATAACCAACCACAACATGTAAAGCATTTTTTAAATTCCGAAAAATTTAATTTCTCTTTCGGAATTGGGAAACGTCAGGTTTATAATCTTGATGTTCCGGATTTGTTTATTTTAAATCAGGTAGAAAAAATACCAACTGTTTCGGTTAAGATGACCTACAATTCTAAGTTTGTAACCAGTTTGATGGGGTATTTTCAATCACTTAAGATTTTTAATATCATGTTTTTAAAAGAAAGACAACTGCTTTTTGGTTCAAGCGGAAATGGCGATCAAACCATTTTTGAAGTAGTCATAAAAACACAGCAGAAAACAAAAAGAGTTAGCTTGCAAAGCATTAAAGGTCAGGCTGAACTAACGGCTTTTTCGACAGTTTTGCATGTCGAAAAAATGTTGAGTGAAACTTTATCGGGCGGAATTTACTTTAGTCATCAAATACATTCGTCGAAAGAAGTTTATGAGGCTTTAAATACTTACAGTACCATTAATCTTAAAATAAACGAATAGAACATGAAAAAAATACTGATCATAAACGGACATCCAAATCCGTCAAGCTTCAATTTTGGAATAGCCGAATCTTATCTAAAAGGGGCAATCGCTTCCGGTGCAGAAGTCGAAACCATAACAATTGCTGCATTAAATTTTAATCCAAACCTGCAATTTGGTTATCAAAAACGAACTGAATTAGAACCGGATTTACTGGAATCGTGGGAGAAAATCAAAAAGGCAGACCATTTGGTTTGGATTCATCCGGTTTGGTGGGGAGGTTTACCGGCAATTACAAAAGGGTTTATTGATCGTTTGTTTTTACCCGGAATGGCATATCAATATCGCGAAAACTCAGTTTGGTGGGATAAATTACTAACAGGAAAAACGGCACATATTATCACCACCTTAGATCAGCCAGGCTGGTATTACAGATTGTTTTATGGAAGACCAAGCGTGAATCAATTAAAGAAATCTACTTTAGAATTCTGCGGTATAAAACCTGTAAAAGTAACTTACATCGGAATCATAAAAACAGCAACAGATTTTCAAAGAGAAAAATGGCTGCAAAAAGTGTATGATTTAGGATTGAAGAATAAATAAAAAAGTTTGCCACGAATTACGCCAATTAATACTAATTTTTCATTTAAAAAAGGTTCAAATTTAATTCGTGCAATTCGTGGCAAAAATAATATCAATAAGGCAGCACTTTTTCACCTTTTACTTCTTCTAATAATTCGGCCATAGACAAATAAAAAGCACTACTTCCGCAAATAATACCAATTGCTCCTGCAAAAGTGGCTATTGATTCAATTTCAGTCCATTTTTCAATTGCTAAAAGGAAGAATAAAACAGTTAAGGAAAGAAAAATAAATTGCTGAACCTTACTGCCGCCCCATGTTCCATACCACATAAAAGCAGTAAATATTCCCCAAAGAGCGAGATACCATCCTAAAAAAGATGAAGGAGAAGGTCCTGCTACAGTAATGTCGCTACTTGGCAGCATCCAGATAGCAACCAAAGTAATCCAGAAAAATCCGTACGAGGTAAAGGCAGTAGCGGCAAAAACATTTCCTCGCTTAAACGCAATAATTCCCGCAATTACCTGAGCAATTCCTCCATAAAAAATTCCCATTGATATGATTACAGCACTTACAGGAAAAAATCCCATATTGTGAATGTTTAATAAAATTGTGGTCATTCCAAAACCCAGAAGACCTAGTGGTGCAGAGTTTGCTAATTGTTTTTCCAATTTTTTAAGTTTTAATAAATTATTAATACGTCAAAAATATAGAAAAAATACTACAAAAAATATAGTTGAATGAAAAAAAATATCCTGAAATAGGTTTAAAGGACTTCTAAAAATTATGAAGTTAAATCTAACCCAAATGTAGATCTTAAAAGTTCAAGATTAGGATTAATTTCGACTAAACGATTGTATCGATCCTGATCGTTTAAACTTCTTTTGATTTCGATAGTTTCATTTACATTTACTTCAATCGTAATATCGTGATTGTGCAAATGTCCTTTTAAATGCCCTAAAAGACCATGAATCTGACCTTCAAAATCTAATTTAGAACCTTCGTTGGGTAACTCAAAAGTAATAACTGTACCGTTTAGTTTAGGATCATTAATCAATAGTAATGATTGCATGATTTTGTGCCCTTTGTCACCCAAACGCTGCGCATATTTATTCCATTGCACTAACATTTCAGTCTCCGTAAATTCTTCCGTAGGCATTACAGAAGTTGGCTTTACGTAGGACATACTAGCTGCTTCGAGCTCTTTTTTCTTGCGAATACTCGATAGAGAAAAAGCAGAAATTTTAGGTTCGTTGCTAACTTCAGCTTTTGGAGTTTCAACTTTCGGCGCTTCAACAGTATTGTTTACAGCAACATTGTCGTTTTGATTGACATTGCTATTTTGATTGGCATTGTTTTCTACCCCAGTATTTGGAACTTGGTTTTTTGCAGTTGGAATTTCAGTAATAGAATATCCACTATTTCTGTAATAAGTAGGGGGAATTATGAATTGCTCAACTTTTTTTTTTCTCCATCAAAGCTGATAGAGGCCAATTGCATTAAACATAATTCAACCAAAAGGCGTTGGTTCTGACTCAATTTATATTTTAAATCACAGTCGTTTGCAATATCAATTCCTTTTAATAAAAATTCCTGCGAACATTTTTGAGCTTGCACACCATACATTTGTTGTGCTTGTTCACCTACTTCCAGCAAAGCTATTGTAGCAGGAGTTTTGCTTACCAGTAAATCTCTGAAATGAGAAGCCAGACCGGCAATAAAATGATGTCCGTCAAAACCTTTTGCAAGAATATCATTGTACGCTAATAAAAGATCCGGAATCTTATTTTCTAAAAGTAAATCGGTAATGCTAATGTAAGTTTCGTAATCTAAAACGTTAAGGTTTTCGGTTACAGCCTGACGTGTTAAGTTCGTTCCGCAGTACGAAACCACACGGTCAAAAATAGATAAAGCGTCACGCATTGCACCATCTGCTTTTTGAGCAATAATGTGCAAAGCATCATCTTCAAAATTGATTCCCTGACTTTTCGCAACTTCAGCTAAATGTTCTTTAGCATCTTTTACCGTAATTCTTTTGAAATCAAATATCTGACAACGAGATAAAATCGTTGGAATAATTTTGTGTTTCTCTGTTGTTGCTAATATAAAAATAGCATGTTTTGGCGGCTCTTCTAAGGTTTTAAGGAAAGCATTAAAAGCTGCCGAAGACAACATATGAACCTCGTCAATAATATAAACTTTATATTGACCGGTTTGTGGCGGGATTCGAACCTGATCGATCAGGCTACGAATATCATCAACAGAGTTGTTGGAAGCCGCATCTAACTCAAAAACGTTAAAAGCGAAATCTTCGTTAGGATCATCATATCCGGGCTGATTTATTTTTCGAGCCAAAATACGCGCGCAAGTAGTTTTACCAACTCCACGTGGTCCTGTAAATAAAAGGGCAGAAGCAAGGTGATTGCTGTCTATGGCATTCAACAAAGTGTTGGTAATAGCTTTTTGCCCCACAACATCCTTAAACGTCTGTGGGCGATACTTACGAGCCGATACTACAAATTGTTCCATATTCTTTTTATTCGATAGCAAATATAGGCTGAAATTTACCAAATCACAAATCTGAAAATCATAAATATTTAAGGGAATTTTGATTGTTTTGAATGTGAGTCAATAAGGGATTTGAATTTTTATTTTTTAATATAATAGTGATGAAAAAGAACGCTGATAAAACGGCTCCGCTAAAGTGAAAACGCGGATTTTTAGGGATTTTTTTTTCATAACAATTGTCTTCCTGAGCGAAGTCGAAGGATCGCAATCATTATCGACAATCAATCTAATAACCGTGATAAAAAAAGAGATTTTAATTTTGTAATAAAAAATGTGTTATTTTTAATCCGATACAATTTTACTTTTTCTAAAAACTAATCTTTAAAACTAATTAAAATGAACCTGTCAAAATTTTATTTCGTTCTACTTTTCGCTTTTATTTCGAGTTCTATTTATGCTCAAAAGCAAGATGAAAAAGCGGTTGCCATTATCAATAAGGAACTTGAAGCAATTGGGGGAAAAGAATTTATAAAAAGTATCAATACGCTTTACACAAATTCGGTTACTCAAATGGAGGGACGGAATGCAAATTGGGTGGTAAAAGAAATGAAACCCAATATTGGCAGTTTTGAAATAGTGTATGGACAAAGGGTCGTTTTTAAATCGTGGTACGATGGAAAATTAGGTTATAATTTAAGCAATGGCGAAAAAACGCTGGCAGATCAGGAGAATTTTAAAGACAAATTATTTAAGAAAAATATATTCAACGAATTAGATTACCTGGATTCTACTTTGTACAAATTAGAATATGTAGGAACAGAGGATTTTGAATCAGCAAAATGTGACAAGATAAAAGCTACCTGCATAAACGGAAAAACAGTGTTTCTGTATTTTGATAATAAAACTGCCTTTTTAGTTAAATCCGAAACTTTAAATGGCGAAAAAGATTCGTTTTCAACGGTCGTTTATGGAGATTTTAAAACATTTGGAAAACTCACTTACTTTACAACGATGAGATTTGGAGTTGATCCCGATTCTCAAACGGCAAAAATTGAAGAACTTTTTTACAATGAAAAAGTAAGTGAAAACGATTTTAAATAAATATAAATGAAAAAGTTATTACTAATCACAATCACAATTGCATTTTACACTTTTAATCTTCAAGCTCAAACAGCGCAAGATACAATTGACATCAAACGTGTTGCTTTAGCTTATATTGAAGCGCAACATACTCCAAACCCAAAATTGATGGAAAGTGCTTTGCATCCGCGATTGGTAAAAAGATCTGTTTTTAGAAGCAAGGCCGCTCAAAAAGATTATATATCAGAATACTTTACAGAGAATATGGTGATTCTTGCAGAAACTTATAATGCAAAAGGTGATAAGTTCCCGAAAAATCCAAGAAAGGAAATTAAGCTTTTGGATATTTCGGCAAGAACAGCATCTGTAAAACTATTAGCTGATGCCTGGATAGATTATATGCATATTGTAAAAACCAATGGAGAATGGAAAATTATAAATGTGCTCTGGCAATATAATGATGTGACGCAACATGAGTAGTTTTTAATGTGTAAATTGCCTTTACGGATGATGATTGTCTCTAACTTTGTTTTGGAAGAGTCGATTAAATTTTGCTAAAATAAATAGTAAGAAAAGAAACGAATGAAAAATAATTTCCTGAAATTTTGTTCTCAAATTCCGTGGTTTTTTAATGAAAGTGATGGAATTTCTATTCATGATATAGAAATCACTTTTTCTGAAGATTTCACAAAGTTATTTCCAAATTTATATCAACTTTTAAGAACAGCAGATAGCGATTTAGTTGAATTGGAAAGAGATAAAGAAATTTCAAAATTTTATTTATTTACATGGAAAAATATTAATGGAGAAACCTCAGGATGGCTTTGTAAAATCGAAGAAGAAATACAATTCGATATTCCGAATGATTTGGAGATTTTAATTAAAAATATAGGAGGTATTCAGGAATCATATTCTGAAATTCTGGATGACGAACAACGTTTTACGGACAATCAAAATTTTCTTTTTATTGCTTCTGAATTGAGAAAGGATATTGGATTATGGAATGAGTTTTACCTAGATTTATGTAAAGAAGAAAACAAGATTCCTATTGATACGGCGAATTTGTTAAGAATTGCAGAAGAAGCGAATGGAAACGAAACTTTTTTAGATTTAAATACTAGTGAAGTTTTACTTTTTGCACCTGATCATGATTTCGAATATGTCTCAATCCTTAAAAATCAGCCCGAATATACTTTTTATAAAATAAAAAAAGTCAGTACGATTGTTGATTATACCGAGATTTTAGCAAAACAGTGGATGATCGTCGCACAATAGTATTTTTATGAAGTGGTAAATTACGTTTGGAAAAACAAGGTCAAATAATAAAAGTTCTGAGTCATAAAATTCAGGACTTTTTTTATTCCTCAATATTAAGAAATGGTAATAATATAAAAAATGTAAGATTATTTTGTAATATATAACTGATTTATTCGTTAACTTTAAATGTTTAATCAACTAAAAAAAAATATCTATTATGAAAATTAAATCTATTTTATTAGGAATGGGTCTTGCTGTCTCTTTAGTGGCTTGTGGTCCAAAAGATGCAGATATTCAAAAAGACATTGATGCACAAATTAGCGCTCTTCCGGGTGTTGAAGTTTCTGTAGAAAAAGGTGTTGCTACTATTTCAGGTACTTGTAACGATGAAACAATAAAACAAAGCGCTGAAAGTATTGTAAAAGGAGTAAAAGGAGTTAAAACGGTAGTAAACAATTGCGAAATTCCAGCTCCGGAACCTGTAGCTACAACTACTCCGGTAGAAATTAATGCTGATGGTGTATTGACTACTTCGGTAAATGACGTGGTAAAAACCTATAGTGGTGTAACTGCTACTGTAAAAGATGGCGTTGTAACTCTTACAGGAGATATCAAAAAAGATCAATTACCAAATTTGATCAAAAGCGTACAGGAACTAAAACCTAAAAAGGTAGAAAATAAGTTAACTATTAAATAAGGAAGTCATGAGTGTAAAAGATAAATATAAAGAGTTAACAGATTTGGCTACAAATTTAGGAATAGCAAATTTGCAGGTAAGAGAACAAGATAATGTTTTGTATGTTGATGGGACAGCAAAATCAGCAGAGGATAAAGAAAAACTATGGAGTGCTTACGGAAAAATAGATCCTGATTTCAGATCGGCCGATGTCGTAATGAATATCGAAGTGGCCGAAGGAACAACTACTGAATATACAGTAAAAGGTGGAGATTCATTATCTAAAATTGGAAAAGCGCACGGGGTTTCCTGGGAAGCAATTTTTGAAGCCAACAGAGATATCATTAAAAATCCTGACCTGATTCAACCTGGTTGGAAACTAAAAATACCAACAGCATAATTTAGTTTTGTGTTGTTATTGAAAGTCCGTCTTTATGATGGACTTTTTTTATGTTTTGAATTGAAGTGGCACACGGATTTACATGATTTTTTTATTTAGTCATTCGTGAGGAATGATAAGTCTGAATAAAATTAAAATTAAAATTTACTACGTTGTTTAAATATTACCAAAAATTGGTAACTTTGAATTAATTTATAAAATGCTATGGGACGAAATACTTCAATATCACTAGGAAATCATTTTGAAAACTTCATTGAAAATAGCCTTTCTGAGGGAAGATTTAAAAACGCGAGTGAAGTAGTTAGAGCCGGATTACGTCTTTTAGAAGAAGAAGAAAGTAAACTAATTATTTTGAAGAAGGCAGTTCAGGACGGAATTGACAGCGGACGCGCCGAAAACTTCGATGCCAAAAAACATCTTGAAAGTTTAAAAGCAAAGAGAAAAAATGGCTAAATACTATCTAACTAATAAAGCGGTTGACGATTTAGCTACTATTTGGGATTATACTTATGATGAATGGTCAGAAAATCAGGCGGATAAATATTATCTTTTACTTTTAAATTCATGTCAGGAAATAGCCGACAATCCTAGTCTCGGCAAAAAATACGATAACGTAACAGAAAAATTGTTGGGTTTTAAATCGAATCAGCACATAATTTTTTATCAGATTATTTCAAATAAAGAAGTTGAAATCATTAGAATTCTTCATGGAAGAATGGATTTGAAAAGTAAGTTTTAAAGTTTTTCGGGGCTAGGCAATCATTTTCATAAGGGGACTTAAGATTATACATTACGTTTGTCATCCTGAGCAAAGTCGAAGGCATACCAATTGAAACGTGGGCTTCGACTTCGCTCAGCCTGACACATGATCAAAACATAAAGTAATTCAGCAAATGAGATTGCTTTGTTCCTCGCAATGACAAAAATCCGTGTCAATCCGCGTTTTTGCGAAGCAAATCCGTGTCATCCGTGTGCTAAGACAAAGGTTACGGAATTACTTTGGCGATATACGAGTGTGATCCTTCGTTCATCAAGGATGACAAAATAGACCAAAATCTTCTTATGAATCCTAAAACCCTACTAGCCCTGATGGAAGCGGCATCCTTTTTCTTGCTTCTTTAGCAAGAAAAAGATATAGCGGACAGCAGGAAATAGCTCCTAAAAATATATATTATTCATCACTATCACTTAAAGGTTGCTTTAAAATAGAAGTTCTTAAACGGTTTTCGTTTTCATCTCCCCATTTTCCTAAAGCAGAAATTATTGGTATGAGTGTTTTTCCAAAATCGGTTAGGCTATATTCGACTTTGGGCGGCATTTGTGCATAGATAATTTTTGATACTAATTCGTGTTGTTCGAGTTCTTTTAGCTGGATATTTAAAACTCTTCTGGAAGCATCAGGAATTTTTCGCTGCAGTTCGCTTGGGCGCTGAAAACCTTCGTTGATGAACCATAACAAACGGATCTTCCATTTGCCATAAAGCACTTCACCAATTAGGTCCAGACCACAATTTAAGTTCAAAGGAATTTTTCTTTCATACATAAATACAAATTTAACCCAATGTTCTAAACTGCACAATAGGGGAAAAATTTATCCCTATGCAATTCGGTTTTCCGTAATTGTGGGAACCGGTCGTACTACCGAAATTTGCCTTTATAAAATCAAAACAAATGGAAACACAATTTAATTTTAATAATGAGTTATCAGGCAAAATTGCTTTGGTAACCGGCGGTACAAAAGGAACGGGTAAAGCAATTGCAGAACGATTGCTGAATGCCGGAGCAAGGGTTATTATTACGGCAAGAAACAAACCTGAGACGGAGAATAAAGAGTTGCATTTTATTTCGGCAGATTTGAGTACTTCAAAAGGTGCGGCAAAAGTAATTGACGAAATAAAAACAAATTTTGGCAAACTGGATATTCTGATTAATAATCTTGGAAGTTCAGAAACTCCTGGGGGTGGTTTTGAAGCTTTGATGGATGAAGATTGGGAACAAACTTTTCAGGCGAATTTATTTGCTCCGGTACGATTAGACAGAGGTTTTTTGCCCGGAATGATTCAGCAAAAGTCAGGCGTAATTATTCATATTGCTTCGATTCAGGGAAAATTGCCTTTGTACGATTCGACTTTGCCTTATGCGGCTGCAAAAGCTGGATTGATTAATTACAGTAAAAGTTTATCGAATGAAGTCGCGCCAAAAGGGGTTCGCGTACTTACGGTTTCTCCGGGCTGGATCATGACAACATCGGCAAAAAGAATGATGGAAAGAATTGCCCAAAGTTCGAATGGTACAGTTGAAGAAGCGACTGAAAGTGTGATGAATGCATTGGGCGGAATTCCTTTTGGCCGTCCTGCACAACCTGAAGAAGTAGCAGAGCTGGTTGGTTTTCTGGTTTCGCCAAGAGCCAATTATTTAACCGGAACCGAATTTGTAATTGATGGCGGAACGATTCCTACAATTTAGATGATAACAATTACAAAAAAGGCAATTTTACACAGAAATTGATTGTTTGTAAGTTGTAATTTGATTATTTATGTCGCTGAGTGTAAAGTTATTTTACACTCAGCGACCTATTATTTATCTTCCTCTAATGCTTAAATCAAATAAAAATTTTGCCGTTTCCTGATCTGAGTCGGCTGAGAAGCCTGCTACATAAACGCCTTTTTTGCCTGATGTTGATTTAATTCCGTATACAACTGCCTCATCGCCCGGGTCTGATTCCCCTTCGTATCGATACACATGTACAATTTCAAATTTTTCAGGATTTTTTTTAATCAGGTCCGAGTTTAGATTAAAATCACAAGTAAATCCTTTTTCATGTAATTGATCCAGAGCTTTTGAAACAGTTGCGTAGTGATACATTCTAATCATGATAATTGAATTTTAAAATTATGGATTTTAAAGATAACCAATTTAAAATTAAATCATTATGATAATAGGCCAAAAATCTAAAATTTAAAATGATTATTGTTAGTAGATAAAACGCTACTTTTGCACCGCAGACCGCCTTATCGTCGTCCTGATTTATTGGGAGGGAGGAAAGTCCGGACACCACAGAGAAGCATAGCGGGTAACACCCGCCGGTGTTAGAAATAACGCAAGGACAAGTGCAACAGAAAGTATGTACAGGTAATGCTGTAGTGAAACCAGGTAAACTCTATGCGGTGAAATACCAAGTATATCAGCATTTAAGGGCTTCTCGTCCGTTGTTGAAGGGTAGGTAGCTTGAGTCATGTAGTAATACATGATCTAGATAAATGATAAGGCCTTGATTTATCAGGGACAGAATCCGGCTTATAGGTCTGCATTTTTTATATATTTGTGAAACGCTCTACTCTTTTTTCGCGAATATAATTCTCTAAAAAATATTCTTAGAATTTAATCGCTTTGCGTAATGGCATGCTGATGGCACAGATTCGCTTTCGCGAAAGCGCTGATTTAAACGGATTTGTATTATCATTTTTGTCATCCTGAGCGAACTCGAAGGAACGTAAGCAGCTCCGCAATGTATTGAAAATTGAAATTTAAAAATTGGAATTTATGACAAGAATCGGAATTTTAGGAATCGGTGGAGTAGGTGGTTATTTTGGCGGACTTTTAGCGAAAGCATATTATAAGTCTGATGAAATCGAAGTGATTTTTATCGCTCGTGGCGAAACCCAAAAAGCAATCGTAGAAAGCGGATTGAAGATCATTACTGATGATTCAGAAACTGTGGTTTATCCTAAACTGGTTTCGAATAATCCAGATGAAATTGGAGTTTTAGATTATCTAATTTGTGCTACTAAAACCTATGATATCGAGGAAAGTTTGCTTTCATTACAGCAATGTATTTCTAAGGAAACGGTGATTCTTCCGCTATATAATGGAGTAGACGCGCCGGAACGTATCCAGAAGATATTTCCTAAAAATGATATTTTGCAAGGTTGTGTTTATATTATTTCGATGATTTTTTCGCCTGGAACAATCAGGAAAATTGGCTTTTATGAAAAGTTGTTTTTTGGATCTAAAACTGCTTCGGTTTCAAAATTGAATGATTTACAAGACATCTTTGAGAAAGCTAAAATCGAAAGCTATCTGGTAGAGAATATTGAAGAAACCGTTTGGGAGAAATTCATTTTTATTTCGGCTCTGGCTTCTGTCACTTCATATTTAAACCAAAATATTGGACAGATTTTAAGCAACCCTGATGCTAAAGCTGTTTATGTCGAATTGCTTAAAGAAATTGAATTGGTAGCCAAAGCCAAAGGTTTACAACTACCATATGATATTGTAAACCAGACTATTATAAAACTAGAAAAATCGCCTAAAGAAGCGACTTCATCTATGCACAGGGATTACTTGGCAGGTAATAAAATAGAAGCAACTTCGCTAACAAAATTTGTGGTCGAAGAAGGTTTGAAATATGGCGTAAAAACTCCGCTGTACGAAAAAATAAGTAATGTTTTATTGTCTTAAAAAAGTTTAAGCTTCATCTTTTGTGGCGCGCACTAAACTAATTCCTGACATAAAAAACACTATACCTAGTATACCGTAAATAATTAATGATTTAATGTCTCGCGTTTCGCCTGAAGTACCTGCAAATATAACAGCAGTGTAAATCAAACCAACGATTCCGAGGATGGTTAATAATCCTCCGAAAAATCTTTTTAGGTTCATGATGTTTGGTTTTTAAATGTTTCATTACAAATGTATTACGTAGGTTATTTAAATAGTTATACAATTGGTTCTAAAACTTATATCATTTACAGTATGTTTATTTCGTGCTGAAATTTTTACTACCTATTTATTTGTAAGAAAATATTTTGATTTTTAATTCATTTGTATTGTTTTAATCTTATTTTTGATGCAACAATTTAAAAATCAAACATGAAGAAAAATTATCTGTTTTTACTTTTGGCAGTTCTTTGCATTAATGCTGTTCAGGCGCAGGATGATGCCCCGGTTTCGGTAGTTAAAAATCAATTTAAAGTTAATTTGCTATTTCCCGCATTTGTTTATGAGCATGGTTTTGATGCTAAAAACACACTGTATTCTGAGGTAACTTTAGGAGTTGGTTATCGTTATAGCAGTTATTATGGAACAAGCTGGTATGTTTTTCCTATGATCAACGAGCAGTTTCGTCATTACTATAATCTTGAAAAACGAGCTGCTAAGGGAAAAAGAACTGCTCGTAATTCAGGGAACTTTTTAGCTGCATCTGCGTATTACAACTTTGAATCATTAAATACCAACGAAAAATACGGTAATTACGATCCATCGTTTACTCTGGCGGCACTTTGGGGTTTTCAGCGTACTTACAAAGGCAGATTCAATCTTGAGGTACATTTAGGACCGGGAGTAAATTTTGACAAATATGATACTGAATTTGTCCCTGTTACTAACTTTACTTTAGGTTGGGTTATCGGAAAATAATCAAAAGAGATATAGTAGAAAACCTTGAGAGATCAAGGTTTTTCTATTTTAAATTCTAACCCAATATTTCGAGTGCTTTCTATTTTTATTTTTGGATCTGAATTAAAATATTTTCTAAGTCTGCTGATAAAAACATCCATACTTCGTCCTGAAAAATAATCGTCTTTTTTCCAGACAGACATTAAAATTTGGTCTCTTTTTAATAACTGATTATGGTTCAGATATAAATATTCAATAAGAGAAGCCTCCATTTCTGTGAGCTGCTGCACGTGATTTTTATTATTGAGGGTTAATCTTTCATTATCAAAAACATAAGAACCAATTTCAATGATATTATCTCCGTTCAGACTTCTTTTTTGTTCGATTCTCTTTAGAATGTTATTCAAACGCAAAATGAGTTCGTCGACTTCAAAAGGTTTAATGATGTAATCGTCTGCACCTAGTTTTAATCCAATGATTTTGTCTTCCTTTAACTTTCTCGCGGTTAGAAAAATAAATGGAATCTCAGGATTGATGTTGATTATTTTTTCGGCCAATGAAAATCCGTCCAGTTTTGGCATCATGACATCAAAAATGCAAATATCAAAAGCCTGGTTTTTAAAATAGTCTAAAGCTATTTCGCCATTTTGTGCCCAGATCACTTCAAATTGGTGCAATTCTAAATATTTTTTTAGAATTCCGGCAAAATCAAAATCGTCTTCGGCTAAAAGTAATCTTTTCAAAATAAGGTAATTAAACTTTTAATAATATAGTAAACTGAGTTCCTTTTCCTAAATCGCTCACCACGCTCACAGAGCCCTGATGCGCTTTTATAATTTGATCGACATAATACAATCCTAAACCTAAGCCTTTTGTATTATGAAGATTTCCTTGTTCTACACGATAGAATTTTTCAAATAGAAGTGATTGTTTGTTCTTTTCAATTCCAATTCCGTCATCGTCAATACTAATAGAAAATTGATTTTGAACCATTCTTGTTTTTATCGTAATCTTATTTGAACCATATTTTACAGCATTTTCGAGAACGTTTAAAAGTGCCGTAGTCAAATAAAACTTATCCAGAATGAGGTTTGTATCTTGAGTTTGAAAATTGGTTTTAATATCAACTTTAGGATACGTAATCTTGAAATCATTGATTATGGTTAATAGAAAATCTTCTGTTTCTATTTTTTCTTTTTGCAGGTCAATTCCGTTTTCAGCCAAAGAATTTGCCATAACCTGATCGATCAAATTTTGTAAACGATTGTTCTGGCGTGAAATCGTGTCAACGATTGCATTAAAACTTTCGTCATTATCCCTGATATCTTTTCGTTCTAATATTTTGGTCGAAATGCCTAAAGTGGTCAAAGGAGTTTTGAGTTCGTGTGTAATATTATTGATAAAATCAGTTTTGATCTCGTTTACTTTTTTCTGCTTGATTAATGCTTTTATGGCAATAACAAAAAGCGTTATAAGGGTTGCTATAGAAAGCAAAGACAGAATTAAAACGAAAGTCATTCGTCTTAAAATAATCATTTCCCAGTCGATTACAGACACATACATTGAATCTTCAGTCAATAACTTATAATCTTTATTTTCGAAAGTTCCGCTAGAAGTTCCAACGTAATTTCGAACTAAAAAAGCTTTATTTAAAGATAACAGGTTTCCGTATAATTTGTTTTTGATAAAAGGCTTTTCAGAGAAAATAGTATCGATTTTTTTGGCGTTTTGATACAGTACAAATTTGTTGAGTACAATCGCAAAATCTATTTTCAGGTTGGGTAAATCTCTCTTAAACTTACGCTGAATCTTTTGTGTTAAAACATCATTGTATTCATTTTCGAGTATATACTTTTTAACCTCAATTTTGGTATTTTTTCCCTGAATATAATTTTCTGATAATTCTTTGTAAAGAGCCTCTTTTTTAGAAACAATTACCGAATCAATATCACCATAATTATTAGAGATTTGAGCAATTTCATTTTTGATTTCGGTATGAAACTGCGCCACTTTATAATCGTAAGTGGTTTTTACCAAATAGCATTGTACCGCTGATAAAACGATCAGAGCAACGACAGAAAAGGCTATTAGTAAATTGATTCTTTGTTTCATTAGTTGTTTTTGTTTTGGCTCGCGAATGACACAGGTTAAACTGGTTTACACGGATTTTTTTTTTTTTTTTTTCACGCAGATTAAAGACTTTGCAGATTTATAAAAATAACCTGTGTAAATCCGTTCCATCCGTAAAATCCGTGGGCTATTCCCAATTCAAAAATAATGTTTTTGAGAGACAATCAGCACATTAACTCCGCATTAACCTTCAATTAACCTACGGAACCTTTTTTTAGAATCACTTTTGCAGGATTACAACTTAAATCCAACCAAAAATGAACCTTTATTTGCCCTTGAAAATTTTCCTGATTTTGTTTTTCTTCCTGCTTTCTTTATTTGGATATGCGCAAAATAAAACGCCAAAAGACAGTATTTCGAATAAACTTAATGAAGTTGTTGTTACTCAGAACAAAAAAACGTTTACCAATACAAACGGAAATATAAAAGTTGATGTGGCTAATTCTATCTATAATTCGATCCCGAATACGGTTGATTTATTAGCGAAATTACCAACGGTTCAGGTAAGTTCAGATAAAGAAAGTATCTTGGTTGTTGGCCGCGGAAATCCTTTAATCTACATCGACAATCAAAAAGTAGGAATGAATGATTTGAATGCTTTGGCTGTGGTCGATATTAAAACGATCGAAATCATTCAGAATCCATCTTCTAAATATGAGGCCGAAGGTCGTTCTGTAATTTTTATTACACGAAGATTCAGTAAAAAAGACGGTTTTAGAACAGAGATTTCTGAGGTTACTTCTTTTAAGAAAAAGTACAGCAATTATCTTGGTTTTAATACCAGTTTTAAAAAGAATAAAATCGAATGGAAAGCTAACTTTAATTACAATCAGCTGCAGCCGTGGGAAAATCATAGCATTGATTATCAAATTCCGGATGCGGAAATTGCTTCTAAATATGATGTAACTGCTTATTCTAAAAAACGTCAATTTGTTTTTGGAGGTAGTTTGTTTTATAAAATAAACGATGATGATTATTTTTCGTTTAGTATAAATAGTAAGCTTCAAAAAGATCTTTTTCCTATCAATACAATTACTGATAATAAAAACAAAGAGATAATAAATAATGTTGTGACATATAGTGATAATGAAAATAAAAAGAATTTTATAAACTCATTCTTGAATTATTCCAAAAAGATAAAGTCTCTAGATACGCAGGTTTTTACAGGATTTCAATACTCTAATTTCGATCAGGGAATGTGGAGTCAGGTCGAAAATAATTATAATAATACGCAGTTTGAGTTGGCACAACTTCGGGATCAAAAATTTAAGGTCAATGTTTTTTCGGGAAAAATTGATGTTGAGAAAAAGTTTAAAAACGAAATGAAATTTGAAATAGGAGGATTGTATGCTTCCGCAGATTCAAAATCAGATTTGGATATAATGTATTATGAGAATAGTGAAAATGAAATTAGTCATTATGATTTTAAAGAGCAAAATCTGGCAGGTTACAGTCAGCTTTCCGGAAAGATTAAAAAAGTCGATTTCTCGTTTGGTTTTAGAGTAGAAAACACCAATGTAAACGGAAAATTTAAAACCGATTTAGTGCCTTTGATCAATAAAAACTACACTAATTTTTTTCCGAAAGTGCAATTTTCAGTAGCTATAGACAGCACGAAAAGTATTAGTGTAAATTATGCCAAGAGTATTTCTAGACCTAATTATTCGTCTTTAAGTCAGGGAACAACGTATATAAATCCGTATTTTTTATATGCCAGAAATATTAATCTCGATCCTACGATTGTTAACGAGATTTCTTCGATATTTCAGTATCATGATAAATCGGTTAAACTAACCTATTATCAAAATACAGATCCGGTTTATAATAGTTTTTTCTTTGATAAGGATTTGAATATCATGACTTTTAAAGACGTAAATTTTGACAAGGAATCTGCATTTGTTCTCGATTTCGAATTACCTTTTACGTATAAATTCTGGACAACAACCAATTCTTTGGTTTTTGTTTCAGAGAAGATTGAAGATGCTTCAGCGGTATTTTTATCTTCAAAACCCTATGCGTATTATTATTCAAACAACGAATTTAAACTTCCAAAAGGATATACGGCGGTTCTTGCTTTTAGAGGAATTACCAAACAAAACAAAGGTGTTTTTGAAAGAAATGCAAGGTCAATTGTAGACATGGCGGTTTCGAAAACTTTCTTTAAAAATTGGAATTGCAGTCTGAACTTCAATAATGTATTTAAAAAGATAAATGAAGAAGAAGTATTTACCATTAATAATATCAACTCAAAAGCCAGGTATTTGGTTGATGAACACGAGATTTCAATTTCAATAAAGTATTCTTTTGGGAAAGTAAAGGAAACTGAATTTAAAGGGAAAAGTATGGAGGAAAACTCGGGCCGGGTGAATTAAAATGCAATGTGCATAATATTTTTTCACGCAGATTTTGCAGATTTTTCAGATTTTTTTTTAATCTTTTAATCTGTGGTTTTAGAATTTGAATTATTGCAAAATGGAGCGAAATCGGAAGTATTATAAAATCCCGATTTCGCTCCATTTGAGCTTTTTATATTCAGACGAAAATTAACCTTCGTCGTCTTCTGTAGCTTTATTCAATTTAATGGTTAGTTCTTCCTCATCATCGGTTGAGTGTAATTCGAAGAAACTAAAAAACGAACCTCCGTAACTTTTCTGGAAAGAGAAATTACTTAAGTGTTCCATCTTGGTGTATTTAGAATGCTCGATAATCATCATTCCGTCTTCGTTTAATAATTCTCTTTCGAAAACCGTAAGAACAATTTTTTCAAACGCCGCCTGATCTAATCCGTACGGAGGATCTGCAAAAATAATATCGTAAGAGGTTTTGCAATTGTCTAAAAATTTATAAACATCGCTTTTAGTTGCAGCGATATCAAAATCGTATTCTGATGACACTTGCTTAATGAATTTTACGCATCCAAAATCACCATCAACAGATGTTATTGGAGCACTTCCGCGTGAAGCAAATTCGTAACTAATGTTCCCTGTTCCGGCAAATAAATCCAAAATCTTTAAGCCTTCAAAACTAAAATGATTGTTCAAAACATTAAATAATGCTTCTTTACTCATGTCAGTCGTAGGTCTTACAGGAAGGTTTTTTGGCGGAAAAATGCGTCGTCCTTTGTATTTTCCTGAAATGATTCTCATGATTGAAATAAGATATAATGTTTTTGATTTTGTGCAGTTGAAAAGCTATTTTTTTCTTGTAATGTACTTACATCCAAGAACGAAATATGGCGAATGTATTTGTATGCAATCGCATAATACGGATCGTTTTGATGTATGGTGCCTAATAATTCAAGCGGGAAACTTTCCGGATTTAAGCTCAATTGCTCGGCTGTAAAAAGAATATAATAAAGAAAATCTTCCGGAGTCTGGTATTCAAAAGAATTGAATAATAACAATTTTTGATTCTGAACCACAATAACTTCAAAATGATTAGCATTGAAATTGACTACCATTTTTTTCTGGTCGTTGTTCTTAGAACTTTCAAGAATTTTCTCGACCAAAATACTGTTGACATGTTTGTAATCAAACGAACCAACTGTATCAATCAAAAAGTTATTGATATTGATGTACGGAATATAAACCGAATGCATCTCGTAATTTGAAATTTGATCGAAAGTAAAAAAGTCGGTTTCAAAAACCTTTGTATTGTATTGCAAATAGCTTCCTAAGAAATTTTCGTCAAACAAAGCGGTGGGTACAAAAGTCGAAAGATTGTTGTTATGAATAACTAAAATCTCGTCGTAAGTTTCTTTTAGTTCCGGATATTTTTTAAAAGCGGCGCTGTACAATTCCTCAATTTTTGATGGTTTTTGTGTAGCATCAAAATTGATTTCGTTAAAAGCTGTAATCGTATTATTTAAAGTATCAAAACAACAAAATGAAAATCCGTTCAGTGAAACCTGAATAGAAAGCTTTTTGTAATTTTTTGAAGTGATGTTAGTATTTTGCAATGACATATTGATTTACAATTCGTTACCTGTTTTACAAGAAAGAATTTAAGGCGATTACAAACTTACAAATTAAAAAGGAACAATTACAAATGCAATTTCGAAAAACAATTTTAATTGGATTTTAAAATACGGTTAAATTTTCTTTACCATGTAAGGGATTATAAGTTCATATTAATTTAGCAGAAAAAATAGAAACTTAAATTCCTTACATTACTTATATGTTGAAAAAAGTCCAAATTGATATTTTAATTGATTTTTGCCATTGCAATTGATTTTTGAATTTGACATTGAAATTGATATTTAAAAGCCCGTTCTTTGTAGTTCAATTTTTCCCTATGAATTCATCACTTTTTTACGGCGTTTTACAAAAACGATTTCCTTTTGCACCCACTTATAAACAGGACATTTTTTTTCAGAAAATTGCTATTTTCCTAACTGATACGCATAACGAAACGATTTTTGTATTGAAAGGATATGCAGGAACGGGAAAAACAACCGTGATCTCGACAATCGTAAACAATCTGGGAGATATTAATAAAAAGTTTGTTTTGCTGGCGCCAACAGGTCGCGCGGCAAAAGTGATTGCCAATTATTCGAATACACCTGCGTTTACGATTCATAAAAAAATATATTTTCCTAAAAAATCTGCTGGTGGAGGCGTGGCTTTTACCAAGCAGGTAAACAAACATAAAAACACCATTTTTATCGTCGATGAGGCTTCGATGATTTCAGACAGCAATTCAGATTCGAAATTGTACGATAACGGATCACTTCTGGATGATTTGATTCAGTATGTATATTCAGGAACCAATTGCAAAATGATTCTTTTGGGAGATACAGCGCAGCTGCCTCCGGTAAATTTAGATATAAGTCCTGCGCTTGATGTGCAAACTCTAGCCGTGCATTACGACAAAGAAATCGAGCATATCGAACTCGACGAAGTAATGCGTCAGGAAGAAAGCTCAGGGATTTTGTACAATGCGACTGAACTGCGTGAATTACTAAAAGATACTTTTATTACCGAGTTTAAATTTGATGTAAAAAGATTTAAAGATATTATCCGTCTTACGGATGGTTATGATATTCAGGATGCTATAAATTCTGCTTACAGTAATTACAGTATTGAGGATACAGCTTTTATTGTTCGTTCGAATAAAAGGGCGAATCAATACAACGAACAAATCAGAACGAGGATTTTATTTAAAGAAAGTGAACTTTCGGTTGGTGATTTTCTGATGGTGGTAAAGAATAATTATTTCTGGCTAAAAGAAACCGATGAAGCCGGATTTATTGCCAACGGAGATATTATTGAAGTTTTAGAACTCTTCGGAATCAAGGAATTATACGGTTTTAATTTTGCGAAAGTAAAGATCAGAATGGTCGATTATCCGGATCAGAAACCTTTTGAAACCGTTTTGTTATTGGATACCATAAAAAGTGAATCTCCATCTTTAACCTACGAAGAATCAAATCGTTTGTATGAAGAAGTGATGAAAGATTATGAAAGTGAAACCACAAAATACAAGAAGTTCCAAAAAGTAAAAGAGAACGAATATTTCAACGGATTACAAGTAAAATTCTCCTACGCCATTACGTGTCACAAATCGCAAGGTGGGCAATGGAATACCGTTTTTATAGAACAACCTTACTTACCAAACGGAATCGATCGTGATTATATAAGATGGCTTTATACCGCTATGACGCGTGCCAAAAATAAATTATATTTGATAGGATTTAAAGACGAGAGTTTTGAGGAATAAACACGAATTTACTTGGTCTGTTCGCTATCGCTCGAGTCACGAATTACCACGAATTAATTTTTTAAGATTTAGCATTAGTGAAAATCTGTGAAATTCGTGTTTATAATTATTTAAAATGACAACACTAAACGATTTACATTCGATTTCGTCTACGTTTTCGAATACAGATAAAATGCCGGTTTTATTTTTAGGACACGGTAGCCCGATGAATGCAATTGAAGAAAATCAGTTTGTGGCGGGTTTTCGCGATTTGGCTAAAACATTACCACAACCCAATGCTATTTTATGTGTTTCAGCACATTGGTTTACCAACGGAACCAAAGTTACTTCGATGCAAATGCCCAGAACAATCCATGATTTTGGAGGTTTTCCGCAAGCACTTTTTGATGTACAATATCCTGCGAAAGGAAGTCCGGAACTGGCTGTTGAAACTAAGAAAATATTAGAACCTGTAAATGTAGATTTAGACGAACATTGGGGTTTAGATCATGGCGCGTGGAGTGTAATTAAACACTTATATCCAGAAGCTAATGTTCCTGTAATTCAGTTGAGTATTGATTATACTAAATCAGGACAATATCATTTTGAGTTGGCTCAGAAACTACAATCTTTACGTCGTAAAGGAATTCTGATTATTGGCAGTGGGAATATTGTTCACAATTTACGTTTGGTTGATTTCAGGAATTTTGACAAAGACAATTACGGTTTTGATTGGGCAATTGAAGCCAGAGAAACCGTAAATAATTATTTATTGGATGGAAATTTCCAGCCTCTGATTGATTTCGAAAAAATGAGCAAAGCCGTTCAGGTTGCGATTCCAACTCCGGATCATTATTTGCCTTTGTTGTATACTTTAGGCTTAAAAGAAAAATCAGAAGAATTGAGTTTGTTTAATGATAAATTACTGGCAGGTTCGTTAAGTATGACCTCAGTAAAAATCATGTAACAAACTCTGCGAATCTTTGTGAAAACCTTTGTGGATCTCTGTGGTAAAATTATAACACAAAGTTTTACAAAGATTTTCGCAGAGATTCACGAAGAAAAAAAATAAATTAAAAAATATTAGAATGAAAATAATAGCTGTAATTCCGGCGCGATACGCCTCAACACGTTTTCCTGCTAAATTAATGCAGGATCTTGGCGGTAAAACCGTAATTCTAAGAACTTATGAAGCAACGGTAGCCACAAAATTGTTTGATGACGTATTTGTAGTAACCGACTCGGATTTGATTTTTGCTGAGATTGTTTCGAATGGTGGTAAAGCGATTATGAGCATCAAAGAACACGAATCAGGCAGTGATCGTATTGCTGAAGCTATATTTAGCCTTGATGTTGATATTGTAGTAAATGTACAGGGCGACGAGCCCTTTACAGAAGCTGGGCCTTTAGAACAGGTTTTATCTGTCTTTAAAGATGATGAAGATCGTAAAGTTGATTTGGCTTCGCTAATGCGTGAGATTACAGATGAAGACGAAATCAATAACCCGAATAATGTGAAAGTGGTGGTAGATCAATCGCAGTTTGCCTTGTACTTTTCAAGATCTGTGATTCCGTATCCAAGAGATACAGATGTTGGTGTTCGTTATTTTCAGCACATTGGGATTTATGCTTTTAGAAAACAGGCTTTATTAGATTTTTACAGCCTTCCTATGAAGTCTTTAGAAGCTTCTGAAAAACTGGAACAGCTAAGATATTTGGAATTCGGAAAACGTATTAAAATGGTCGAAACGACTCATGTTGGTATTGGGATTGATACGGCTGAGGATTTAGAGAAGGCTCGCGCTATTTTAGGAGTTTAGTTTGCGCGTAATGGCACACGGATGACACGGATTCGCTTGCGCGAAAACGCTGATTACACGGATTTTTGTCATTGCGAGGAACAAAGCAATCTCATATGCTGAATTACTTTATGTTTTGATAGTGTGTCAGGCTGAGCGTCCCGAGACTTCGGGAGAAGCTCGCGTTCCAATTGGTTCGCCTTCGGCTTCGCTCAGGATGACAAACGTGATGTATAATCTTAAATCCTCTTATGAAAACGAGTGCCCTAGCCCTGATAGTAGTGGAAATCCTTTTGTGTAATGAAATGGAACAAAAGATTGGAGCGGATAGCAGGAAATAGCTCCTGAAAATTTAAATTCCAAATAGTAAATTCCAAATTCCAATTTTGACAAAAATGCACATAAAAAAAAGCTCCAAATTTTGGAGCTTTTTTATATATAAATCTAAATTTATTGATACAAATTTGGATATTTTGAAGGATTAACTTCATTCATCATAGTATAAACTTTCTCAAAAATATCTTCGGCAGATGGTTTAGAGAAGTAATCACCATCAGTTCCGTAAGCCGGTCTGTGTGCTTTTGCAGCCAGGGTTTGCGGTTTACTGTCTAAGTGAATGTACGCATTTTGTTCTTCCAGAATTTGTTGCAGGATGTAAGCCGAAGCTCCACCGGGAACATCTTCGTCGATTACTAAAAGACGATTTGTTTTGGCGATACTTTTTACAATGTCTTTATTGATGTCAAACGGAAGTAGTGACTGAATGTCGATTACTTCACAATCGATTCCTAATTCTAGTAGTTCGGTTGCTGCTTGTTCTACCAATCTTAAAGTCGATCCGTATGAAACTAATGTAATATCGGCACCTTCTTTTAGGGTTTCAACTACACCAATCGGTGTTTTGAATTCACCAAAATTCAAGGGAGTTTTTTCTTTTAATCGGTAACCATTCAAACATTCGATTACTAAAGCGGGTTCGTCAGTCTCTAAAAGAGCGTTGTAAAAACCTGCTGCTTGTGTCATATTTCTTGGTACGAGAACGTGAATACCACGAACGGCATTGATAATCATACCCATTGGTGAACCAGAATGCCAGATACCTTCAAGACGGTGTCCGCGGGTTCTGATGATTAATGGTGCCTTTTGTTTACCAACGGTTCTGTATTGTAAGGTCGCCAAATCATCGCTCATGATTTGAATCGCGTATAGTAAATAATCTAAATACTGAATCTCAGCAATTGGGCGTAAACCTCTTAAAGCCATCCCAATTCCTTGCCCAATAATGGTAGCTTCACGAATACCAACATCGGCAACACGAAGTTCTCCGTATTTCTCCTGCATTCCTTCAAGACCCTGGTTTACGTCACCAATGTTTCCTACATCTTCACCAAAAATTAGTGTTTCAGGATATTTGGTAAACAAAGCATCAAAGTTATCACGAAGGATCATTCGGCCATCAAGGTCGGCTTTTGCATTATCAGCATATTCAGGAAGTACTTTTTCTACTGAAAAAACATTTTTATCTGAATCTGAATGCAAATTGCTGCTGAATCTTGGTTGCGTAATTTCGATATAATTGGTGATCCAGTCAGACAACAAAACTTTGCTGTTTGGGATTTCTATAAAGCGCAATATTTTTCTCGCGATTACCAGCATTTCCTTTTTTAAAGGCGATTTGATAGCGCTTAACTCAGAGATGTATTTTTGAATTTTATCTTTATGGTTGATACTCGCAGCAGAAATTTGCTCCAGTAAAGCCATAAGATTTTTTTGATCTTCGATAATTGGGTTGATGAAAGAGTTCCAGGCTTCTTTTTTAGCTTCAAGAACTTCTTTTTTTAATTCGGCATCAATTTCGGCCAGTTCTTCAGGAGATGCAATATTGATGGCAATCATCCATAAACGCATCTGACGAATACAATCGAAATCTCTTTCCCAAGCCAGTCTGTCGGCATTTTTGTAACGTTCGTGAGAACCTGACGTCGAGTGACCTTGCGGCTGTGTTAGTTCGTTTACGTGAATTAAAACCGGAACGTGTTGCTCACGGGCAACTGCAGCGGCTCTTTCGTAAGTCGAAACCAACTCTGCATAATCCCATCCTTTTACTCTAAAAATTTCGTACCCGTTCGCGTCTTCGTCGCGTTGGTATCCTTTTAGAATTTCAGAGATATTTTCTTTGGTAGTTTGGTATTTAGCATGAACAGAGATTCCGTATTCATCATCCCAAACGCTCATAACCATTGGTACCTGCAAAACTCCTGCAGCATTTATGGTTTCAAAAAAGAGACCTTCTGAGGTACTTGCGTTTCCTATGGTTCCCCAGGCAATTTCGTTTCCGTTTACAGAGAATTTGTCTTTGGTTTTGATACCGTCAACGTTTCTATAAATTTTAGATGCCTGAGCCAATCCCAATAATCTTGGCATTTGTCCGGCTGTAGGTGATATATCTGCGCTTGAGTTTTTTTGTTTTGTTAAGTCTTTCCAGGATCCGTCTTCGTTTAAACTGTGCGTTACAAAGTGTCCGCCCATTTGTCTTCCGGCAGACATTGGATCAAAATTTAAATCAGTATGACCGTATAAACCTGCGAAAAATTGTTTTGGAGTCAGTTCTCCAATAGCCATCATAAAAGTCTGATCGCGATAGTATCCGGAACGGAAATCTCCGTTTTGAAAAGATTTTGCCATAGCAAGCTGTGGTACTTCTTTTCCGTCACCAAATATCCCGAATTTGGCTTTTCCTGTCAATACTTCTTTACGACCTAAAAGGCTACATTCGCGGCTGGTAACTGCTATTCTGTAGTCATTCAATACCTCAGTTTTGAAATCTTCAAATGTTAGTGTAGTATTGTTTTTTTCTTTTATCATAATCTTGAGGGGTCATGTTAGACTGCGAAATTACTTAAAAACAATCAATAATCATAATTCTTTAAAATAAATATAATTTAATTATTTGTATTTAAAATCAAAAAACTACGTATATTTTTTAAGTTATTTTTACAATAAAATGTAAATTAGTGATAATATCGCATGTTTTTCTTTAAAATTTATTCAATTAAAACCATTTTCTAGTAAAAAGATTGACTAATGTTTTTGGCGATAGTGTGATCACAAATCGTATTTTTTCGTTGTATTTATTTTGAGAAATTTCCCACCCGTTATTCGAATAAACAGGAAAGTAAAGCTCAAAATAATCCGGAACGAGATTTAATCTGATACCGCTATCGTACACAAAATTTTCACTCTGGTGTTTACTTTTCATAAAGCCAACATCGCCATAAACCTCAATCCAGTTCCAGATCGAATAACTGGCGTTTAATGCTGTCATCCATTGATTGGCGTAGGCTGGCGCTAGTTTTGACTTAAAACCACCCTCGGCCATAACATATTGCTGACTAAAAAATCCGGTACTTTCTGATCGTCCGTAAAAATTATAATCGAACATATAATCGGTTGGACGGTCTAAACCAAAACTAAAATAATCTGAATTTGTTGTGTTGTATAAAAAACTTCCCGCGTACAATCTTAAATTCAGTTTATGATTGTTTTCAAATAATCGTCGGTATTCTACTTCTCCGGCAACTTTACCAAAGTTTCCTCCAAACTGAACATCAGTCATAAAACTAAAATGATCGATCAATTCGGTTTTGGTATTCGAATAACGAGCGTTAAAAACAGAATAATTGGGTTTAGAATTATCGGTTATATACTGACTTGCTTCACGATTTACAATGACTTGTCGAAACATAATAAGTTGTTTTCGATTGTCTCTAAAATTCTCTTCGCGAATTCTAAACTGAACCATAGGATTCAGTCTTAAATAAGTCGCATCAGGAGCATAATGAAAATAATTTTGACTCACAGAATATCTCACATTATAAAGCGTGCTGTTTCTGTAATATTGATTGTACACAAACGCTGATGAACCCGAAACTGTTCCGGCCTTTATAGAATAAGCAGGATTGATATCAAAAGTAAAAGGTTTATCCAGAATCGTTTTGTTATGAAAACGAATACCCGGCGTAAAACCATCATACAAATTATAAGTAAGCGTAGGAATGTATAAAATCTGGTTGTAATACGGATCTTCTAAGTCTTTGGCAAAATTAAACTTGATAGGACGATTCGTTATTACAACACTTTTTAGTGATTTCCAGTTGTTTCTCTGGTTGTATTCAGGAACTTCATTATCGTAATTCAGGACAATTTTATCAGCATTTTTTCGGTCGAATTCATAAATAGAATCCGTGTTTTTGGGTTCAATCCATTTTTTAAAAACGACTTCATTTTTCTTAAGTCCGTAAACCGAAATCGGAACGAAATTGTCGGTTTTATTTTTAATTTGAAACTGAATGCTGTCTTTTGTTCTTGAAACATTCGAAAACTTATAATCAATAATATCTCTAGAATCAATAATAGTAGTAAAAAACCAATCAATGTTTTTAGCGCTATTTTTAGTTAGTATTTTTTCAAAATCATAACGATTGGTTTGTTCGGTTTTATTCAGGTTGTAAAATTCCTGTACACTTTCGGGAACAATATCATGATTCAGATAATCATCTAAATAGCTAAGGCTTAATCCTGCGCGATATTTACTGGCAATTTGTTCGTTGAATTTTATCAAGGTATTTTTTGGATCTCCAAGCGGCTGATCGAGATTTTTTCTGGCCATCAGCATATAATAATAACTGTATTGCTCGTTGAAAGTAAGATTGGTAATGTTATAACTTTTAAAGAGTTTCATCTTAGAAAGTCGCCCAAGCATCTTTTGATCTAAATGATTTTCGTCCATGTATTTCATCATGGTATAAATCTGAATTCCGTCATAAACCCAATTGTCTTTTCTTGGATCTAGTTTTAAACTATTCTTTAAATAATTATTCAGATAAGTTTTTAAGAACGTAATTTCAAAGATAAAATCATCAGAAAACGGACTTATAAATGAAGGCAATTGATTCAATCCATAAAACGGATTACGATCATAATCTGCCTGCGAAACGGTGATTTTTTCGTGCGGATATTTCCCTATAAAAGCACTCGCAAAATTTACAACCCTATTTATAATAACGGCTTTCTGAATTTCGCTTAGCTTTTTGTTTTTAAGATTTGTAAGTACTTCAAGAGAACCATTGTCATAGTTTACAAAACTATTCTCCTTTTCGATAAAAAAATTAAAGTCGGTTCTGTTGGCTCCGGAAAAAAAATAAGTATTAAAAGATGAATTCGTTTCTTCTTTCGAAACCAAATTCAGATCTGTAGTAATCGAATACTGATTCGGAATCTTGATGTTGACCTCATAGTTGGTAGCCGCATTTGCAATATCATCTAAATTGAAATTGTTAGATTTCGTAAAACGATGATTTTCAAAACGCGCCGGACTCAGGAACCAGTTTTTTAGGTTCATTCCGCCATTTTGATCAAAGCCATAACGAGTAAATTTATCACTCGGGATTTTTGAAATATAAACAAGATGTAAATCAATTTTCTCTCCGGGATATAATTTTCGGTTTAGTTTTACGACCACAAAATCAGGATTCTTTTCCGTTCTTTCCCATTCAAGTGCCATATTATCTGAATCTGTCAAATTCAAAATAGTAGTATTTCCTCTTTCTGCAGCTTTCGCTAGGTGAAAACCTCTATAAAACTCATCCGAAAATCTTTTGGCCAATGGTGTATTCTTTCCAGAGAATGCATTATTCCAATCGTTCAAAACAATCGAAATCAAAGAATCGTTAGAGGTATTATAATAGGTAATATCCTGTTTTACATTCAGTGTTTTTAGCTCGAGATTAACCGCCACCTCCATCTTAGACTGATGTTGTGCATACTGTTTTAATGAGCTCATCAAAACAAAAACGAAGAATATGACTTTATATAATAGTTTCAATGATTGCTTGGGATAATTAATATATAACTTAAGTTACGAGTGTTCAGTTGTTTTGGTTTTTTGTAAAAATAGCATAAAAAAAGCTGTTTAAAAAAACAGCTTTAATTTTTTGTAAGATTTTATAATTATTTCACCATATAAAGTGAAATATGGAAATTTAAGTTTAACGCTTTATGCGACATTTTTAAATGAACTTATATAAATTATATGGTGAAAAAAAATATTAGAAATTAGGACTTAAATCGTATTTCTTGTAGAATTTATCCAATACATCAACCACTTCATCTTCAGTGTCAACGATCTTAAATAAGTTCAAATCCTCTGGACTAACAGTATGCATTTTTTCTACCAAAACCGTTTTTACCCATTCGATCAATCCTGACCAGAATTCAACACCAACTAATATAATTGGAAATTTCCCGATTTTTTTGGTCTGAATCAACGTAATCGCTTCAAACATTTCGTCAAGAGTTCCAAAACCTCCTGGCATTACCACAAAACCTTGCGAATATTTTACGAACATTACTTTTCTCACAAAGAAATAATCGAAATTCAGGTTTTTATCGTGATCGATATAAGGGTTAAAGTGTTGTTCAAAAGGCAATTCGATATTTAAACCCACCGAAATTCCGCCTCCTAAATGCGCACCTTTATTACCAGCTTCCATGATTCCGGGGCCACCTCCTGTGATCACACCGTAACCAGCTTTACTGATTTTGTAAGCAATTTTTTCTGCCAATAAATAGTATTTATCGTCCGGTTTTGTTCTCGCCGAACCAAAAATAGATACACACGGACCAATACGTCCCATGCTTTCGTAACCGTTTACAAACTCGGCCATGATTTTAAAAATAGCCCAGCTATCATTTGTTCTAATTTCATTCCACGTTTTTTGTTTCAAACGGTCCTGAATCACTTTGTCCTCATCATTATCAAAATCTTCTAATCTCATTTTAGGTATTTTAATTATTTATATTTTTAGCTGTGTCGTTTTTAAATTGTCATACTGAGCGGAGTCGAATTAGGAGCTATTTCCTGCTGTCCACTGTATCTTTTATGGTGAACCCCACCATAAAAGGATGCCGCTCCCATCAGGGCTAGGGCACCAGTTTTCAATTAAAACATTGTTTTTAGCCCATAAAAAATTGCCAAAATCAAAAACTTTGACAAAAAGGGCGTACTAAATTACTGCTTTTTTCGAGAATTGTTACAGAAATGGGGATTTATTAATTTAAATGTAACATTTCTGTATGAATGTTTTTGGTTGGGGATTCATTATCAATAGGTTGATAGGTTCAATAATGATTTTGATATTTTGTATCGTTAATAGATTGGTTTTAATCATTTTTCGCAATCCATGACCCCACTCTTGTCATCCCGAGGAACGAGGGATCTCCGCAAGCAGCTCGACAACTATTGGCGATTTTGCCTGAGGAATCTCTTGCGGAGATCCCTCGTTCCTACAGGGATGACAAAAATGCGCAGACTATCTTTGACAAAGGTGTTAGGATGAAATATTTTCTATTCTAACTCTTTTTTCAAAAACTTCGCCGTATAGCTTTTTTTATTTTTCGCTACTTCTTCAGGAGTGCCTTTAGCGATCAATTGTCCGCCGCCTTTTCCGCCTTCTGGACCAATATCAATAATATAATCAGCAAGTTTTATCACATCCATATTATGCTCGATAACCAGGATTGTATTTCCTTTATCGACCAATTTATTGATAACATCCATTAAAACACGAATATCTTCAAAGTGCAAACCAGTTGTAGGTTCGTCCAGAATATAAAACGTATTTCCGGTATCTTTTTTAGACAATTCTCCGGCTAGTTTAATACGTTGCGCTTCACCACCGGAAAGCGTTGTACTTTGCTGACCAAGGGTGATATAACCTAAACCAACATCCTGAATAGTTTTTACCTTTCTGTAAATCTTCGGAATGTTTTCAAAAAATGGAACCGCTTCATCAACCGTCATATTCAATACATCCGAAATTGATTTTCCTTTGTATCGAATTTCTAAAGTTTCTCTGTTAAAACGTTTTCCCTGACAGGTTTCGCATTCTACATAAACATCCGGTAAAAAGTTCATTTCGATAGTTCTAACACCTGAACCTTCGCAGGTTTCGCAACGTCCGCCTTTTACATTAAAGCTAAAACGACCCGCTTTGTAACCACGAATCATACTTTCAGAAGTCATGGTAAACAAGTTTCTGATTTCTGTAAAAACTTCTGTATATGTCGCCGGATTCGAACGTGGTGTTCTCCCAATCGGACTTTGATCGATATCAATTACTTTGTCAATATGTTCAAGACCTTCAATCTTTTTATAAGGTTGCGGTTTTTTTACACCGTTAAAATAATACGCATTCAAAATAGGGTAGAGCGTTTCGTTGATCAAAGTCGATTTTCCACTTCCTGAAACTCCCGTAACGCAAATTAATTGTCCTAAAGGCAATTCGATCGAAACATTCTTTAAGTTGTTTCCGGTTGCTCCGGTTAGTTTAAGGAATTTTCCATTTCCTTTACGGCGTTCTTTTGGAATCTCTAATTTCATTTTACCATTCAAATATTGAGCGGTTATTGTGTTTGATTTTAAAGTTTCAGCCGGAGTTCCAATACTGATGATTTCTCCTCCGTATTTACCAGCTTTTGGGCCAATATCAATAACATAATCAGCACGTTCGATCATATCTTTATCGTGTTCAACGACAATAACCGAGTTTCCGATATCACGTAATTGTTCCAAAGAATGAATTAGTTTTTCATTGTCTCTTTGGTGCAAACCAATACTTGGCTCATCCAGAATATATAAAACACCAACTAATTGCGAACCAATTTGAGTCGCTAATCGAATACGTTGAGCTTCACCACCTGAAAGTGATTTTGAACTTCGGCTTAAAGCCAAATAATTCAAACCAACATTCATCAGGAAGTTCAAACGGTCTTTGATTTCTTTTACTACTTCTGAAGCAATTAAAAGTTGTTTGTCTGATAAATGTTTGTTTAAATCCTGAAACCAAACAGTCAGATCAGAGATATCCATATCGCATAATTCGACGATATTTTTTCCGTTTATTTTAAAAAATAACGCTTCTTTTTTCAAACGCGAACCATCACAAACCGGACAATTTACTTCATCCATAAAATCTTTTGCCCAACGTTTTATAGTGGTCGAAGAAGTTTCGTCAAACTGATTTTTGATGAAATGCGAGATTCCTTCAAAATCTATTTTATAGTCACGTGTAACTCCTAAATCTTTAGAATTAACAACGAATTTATCTTTTCCACCATGCAAAATCATGGTCATGGCTTCTTCCGGAATTTTCTCAATCGGGTCGGTTATCTTGAAACTGAATTTTTCTCCAATAACTTCCAGTTGTTTAAAAATCCACGACGATTTATATTCGCCAAGCGGAGCAAAACCACCTGCTTTAATCGATAATTTAGGATTTGGAATAATCTTTTTCACGTTGATTTCGTGAACCGTTCCCAATCCGTTACAATGCGGACAAGCTCCTTTTGGAGAGTTGAACGAGAATAAATTAGGTTCCGGATTTTGATACGAAATTCCGGTTGTAGGACACATTAAATTTCTACTGAAATAACGAACTTCATTCGTATCCTGATCCAAAATCATAAGTACATTCTCGCCATGATGCATGGCGGTATTGATACTTTCAGATAATCGTTTTTGATTGTCTTCGGTATCTTCAATCAACATTCTGTCGACTACAATCTCAATATCATGGGTTTTATAACGATCCAGTTTCATTCCTGAAACCAAATCCTGCACTTCGCCGTTTACACGAACTTTAAGGAAACCTTGTTTGGTAATTTGCTGGAATAACTCGGCATAATGACCTTTTCTGGCTCGAATAATCGGAGCTAGAATATTAATGCGTTTTCCTTTAAAATCCTGAATAATCAAATCTTTAATCTGATCGTCAGAATACGAAACCATTTTTTCGCCAGTGTTGTAACTGTAAGCGTCAGCACCACGAGCATATAAAAGTCTCAGGAAATCGTATATTTCGGTAATAGTTCCTACGGTTGAACGCGGACTCTTACTCGTTGTTTTTTGTTCGATCGCAATTACGGGCGAAAGTCCGTCGATTTTATCAACATCAGGACGTTCTAATCCGCCAAGAAACTGTCTGGCATAAGCCGAAAAAGTTTCTACATAACGACGTTGTCCCTCGGCATAAATGGTATCAAACGCCAAAGAGGATTTTCCCGAGCCTGATAAACCGGTAATAACCACCAGTTTTTCACGCGGAATAGAAATGTCTATATTTTTTAGATTATGAACTCTTGCACCAAGAACTTCAATAGTATTGTCTTTTTCTAACATAATTTTGAGCAAAACGCAAAGTTACCACTTTGATTTATTCTTTTTGTGCTCGATAGCAAAACTTTATGTTACAATTAGTAACAAAATAACGCTAGTGTGAACTAGCGTTTTCTTTTTCGGGTTGCCATATATTCTTCGATAGCTTCTTTGGTAGTATACCAATTTCGACCTTCTTTGTAAGCGTCAATTTTTCCGGTTCTTGCTAATAGACTAACGTATTCCTGACCATAAGGGCTTTCAGGTTCGCTTACAATATTTTGTATAGACTGATAGTCATAAGTGCTTCCGGGCATTGAACTTAAATATATATTTAATGTTCGCTCTAAGGCCTGACACATCAAAAGTGTTAGTTTTTGATAACTTCCATTATTGGCCTGATTGAGCGCCTCGTAATATTTTTTTCTGTCATTTTTCAAAATAATAGCAGGCGGAAAACCACAACGCATTAATAATAAGTTCATACTCAAACGAACTGTACGACCATTTCCATCAAAAAAAGGATGTATCCAAACCAGTTTATGATGGTAAATCGTTGCGAGTTCAATATCGTTTAATCCTAATGGATTGGTACTAATGAAGTCTATTAATTCATCCAAATAGTCTGAAACTTTATTCGCGTTTGGAGGCATAAAATTAGCTCCTGAAATACGTACGCCGCCATTTCTCAAGCGCCCGGCAAAATCATCTTCGATAGAACGCAAAACCAACCCGTGAATAGAAAGGATATCAATACTTCGAAGTTGGTAATTATCATCAACAATAGAATATAAATAGTCAATTGCTTTATCGTGATTATGAGTTTCGAAATGTTCCCTTAAGGATTTTCCTTTTATAGTAATGCCTTCCTGAATAACCATTTGGGTTTCACGCAGGCTCATCGTATTGCCTTCTATGCTATTAGAATTATAGGTCCATTCAAGAGATAAGCTTTCGCGGATTTTATGCAAAGCAATATTAGGCAATGGTCTGCTGTCTTGCAAATCAAGCCTTTTTTGGTACAATCGATCAAATGTTGATTGAAATTCTTCTCTGTATGTTAAGTCAATATTCCACATAATCCCACAAAGATACTTCTTAATATCGGATAAATAAAATTTTTAACCTATCCGATAATAAGGCTACTCAATCGTCATAGAACGCAATTTTGTTCTGTAAGCCTCAAGTGCAATAGACTTAGAAATGAATCCAAAATATTTTCCGTTTCGTAAAACAGGAAGAAAAGCAGATTTTGATAGTTCGAATTTTTTCATCACAATTTCCATGCTGTCAGTAGATGTAATTGTTGCCAAAGGTGTTTTCATTACATCTTTTATCAAAGTATATTTAACGCGATAGTTATTGAATATAATTTCCCGAATATCATTAAAATGAACCACACCAACCAAATCTTTTTCATTGTCGACAACAGCAAAAACAACCTGATTTGAGTGTGAAATAAGATCAACCAGTTTGCTTAGATTTTCATCCGGATGAACTGTTAAATAATCACATTGAATAATAGTATCAATATCTAAAGTAGAAAGAATATTAGAGTCTTTATTACTTGTAAAAGCATGACCTTTTTTAGCTAAACCTTTTACATCAAGCGAATATTTTTCGAAACGTTTAGAAATAGCAAAACTTATCGAGGAAACAATCATCAGCGGAATCATCAGGCTATAACCTCCCGTAATTTCGGCGATTAAGAAAATGGCAGTAAGAGGTGCATGAAATAATCCGCTCAGGATACCGGCCATTCCAACCATTGTAAAATTGCTAATCGGTAATTTTGATAAACCAATAAGGCTGATAAATTTCGAGAAAAAGTAACCTAAGTAAGATCCTAAAAATAAGGAAGGAGCAAAATTCCCTCCGTTACCACCACTTCCCAGGGTTAGCCCTGAAGCGAATACTTTTACCATCATCGTGCATCCCACAAAAAGAAGCAACACCCATTGATTATTTCTAAAATCAGCAAATAAAGTATTGTCTAATATTTGTCCGGGATCACTTTCAGATAAGGTTTTGATGCTTTCGTAACCCTCTCCAAAAAGTGTTGGAAATATAAAAATAAGTAATGCCAATAACGAAGAACCAATTAGTGCTTTTCTATAAGGACCCACTTTTAAATTTGAAAAATAATGTTCGACTCTCTGGAAATTTCGAGCGTAATAAACGGCTATAAAACCTGTCAGAATTCCTAATAGAACATAAAAAGGGATATTATGATAGTTAAAAGCTTCTTGTTTTTTAAACGATAATAAAATAGTTTCATCCAAAACGATAGCAGAAACCAAAGCACCGGTCGCGGCAGAAATCATAATAGGCGTAAAGGCCGAAATACTTACGTCGACTAATAAAACTTCTATAGCAAAAAGAACTCCGGCAATTGGAGCATTAAAAGCAGCCGAAATTCCCGCTGCAACACCGCAGCCAATAAGTAATGTTCTGTCTTTATAGGGTAATTTATAGTTTTGGGCAAAGTTGGATCCAAATGCTGCTCCTGTAATCACAATAGGACTCTCTAAACCTGCAGAACCTCCTAAACCAACCGTAAGGGAAGAGGTAACGATTTGAGCATACATCTGCTTTTTTGGTATAATACTGGCTTTTTTTGCAACAGCATATAAAATCTGAGAAGTTCCTTTTTCGATGCTTCCGTTAAGAACCCTTTTTACCACAAAAACAGTCAGCACGATTCCAACAATTGGAAGTATACTATTAATGAAACTTAGTTTTAAAATACCGTTGATGTAAGTCGCAAAAGAGAAAACACTGTGAGCAAAGGTTTTAAGAACAATTACCGCCAAAGAGCAGGAAACACCAATTAAAACACTTGATAAAAAAATAAACTGCTTTGGAGTCATTAATGATTGTGCCAAAGCGATGATGCTTTCGAGTCTTCTGAAATATTTTTTTAGCATTCTGTTTGTAAAAGTTAGGTAAACTACAAATTTAGCTGATAATGTTTAATTTTAAATAGAAATCTGTAATTAAATTAAAAACCAACTGCTGTATCGTCTCCTCGTGAATCTGCGCCACCTTCGAGAGTGTTGTTTGGTAAAACTAATATACAGTCTAATTTACCAATTACCGGAGTTGTTTTTTCGTTGATTAAATATCCTTTTGCTTTTAGTTTGTCGATAGTATTTTTATCGAAAGCATTTGGTTCAAAAGTAATTAAGTCCGGTAACCATTGATGGTGA
This sequence comes from Flavobacterium sp. C3NV, assembly GCF_046825355.2. Lineage (NCBI taxonomy): Bacteria > Pseudomonadati > Bacteroidota > Flavobacteriia > Flavobacteriales > Flavobacteriaceae > Flavobacterium > Flavobacterium sp. C3NV. Next base: position 46,021 of record NZ_JBKQBJ020000025.1, read on the forward strand.
AAACGCGGAGCATTTACAGCATCCTGCATGCTTAAATTGTATTCGTAAACATTTAAAATAGCTTGCAATACACTTGTAATAATCGTAGATCCTCCCGGAGAACCTACAACCATAAACAATTTGCCATTTTTCTCGACAATTGTTGGAGTCATTGAACTAAGCATTCTTTTTTGTGGTGCGATGCTGTTGGCTTCATTTCCTACCAGACCAAACATATTTGGAGAACCCGGTTTGGCGCTGAAATCATCCATTTCATTATTCAAAAAGAAACCCAATTCATCACAATAATATTTAGATCCGTAACCATCGTTAAGTGTTGTGGTGGCAGCAACGGCATTTCCTTGTGCATCAACAATTGAATAATGAGTAGTTTCGGTACTTTCATTAAAATTTACTTTTCCTTCTTTTATTTCTGATGATAAACTGGCTTTGTTTGTATCGAAAGTTGACATTCTGCCTTTTAAATACGAATCAGATAATAACCCGTTAATCGGAATTTTTACAAAATCAGGATCTCCCAAAAACTGACTTCTGTCGGCGTAAGCTCTTCTTTCAGCTTCAACAATTACCTGAATCGATTCTTCAGAGTTATGTCCCATTTTGGCTAAATCATAAGGAGCAATCATTTTCATGATTTGCGCCAGACAGATTCCGCCGCTGCTTGGTGGCGCCATCGAAGTTATTTTTAAATCTTTGTAATTAAATTGTAATGGCTTTCTCCATTTGGCTTCGTATTTTTCTAAATCTTTAAGCGTTATAATTCCGCCTTTTTTTTGCAGATAATTCACTAAGATTTTAGCCGTTTCGCCTTTATAGAATTCATTTCTTCCGTTTTTGGCAATTCGTTTTAAAGTATTGGCAAGAGCCGGATATTTTATGGTATCATTTTCTTTAAAGTTACCAGCCAATAATGTATTAGGACCATTTATTTTTACAATCGCATCATGATAAGCCTGAAGTCTTTTTTCTTGTTTTTGGGTTACAACAACACCTCTTTCTGCCAAGGCAATAACGGGTTTCAAAATTTCAGACATAGGCATAGAACCTAGTTTTTTATGAACCGCAAAAACTCCGGCAACAGTTCCTGGGACACCAATGGCAAGAGCAGTTTCGGTACTTTTACCTTTTATGACATTTCCTTCTTTATCCAGAAACATACCTTTTGTTGCTGCCAAAGGCGCTTTTTCACGATAATCTAAAGATCCCACTTCGCCATTCGCTTTTCTGTAAACCATAAATCCGCCACCACCTAAATTTCCTGCGTAAGGGTATGCAACTGCCAATGCTAATTCGGTGGCAACCATAGCGTCAAATGCATTTCCGCCTTTTTGTATAATTTCGGCACCTACTTTTGAGGCTTCCTGGCGCGCCGAAACGACCATAGCTTTTGTAGCTACTAATCCGGTTGGTTTTGCAGTTTGTTGCGCAAAACTATATATAGAGATAAAGCCGAATAAAAAGACTATTTTTTTCATAAAAAGAATCGGGTTTTGTTTTATAGAATCGGGTTGATTTTATAAGGAAAGTAATTTTTGTTTTGAATGAGCTTTTATATCTTCAAAAAAAAGCGTGAACTCCTGTTCGAATTCTGTATAAAATTCTACTAGTTCTGCACTTGCAAACTGCATCTTTGATAGGTTCTTAGACCTTCGGTCCATTTGAGTCAGGATATTATGAATTCCTTCTACGGTTTGATAACTCAAAAGCCAGTTTCTTTCGATCATATAAGGCATTAAACCTTGTGTTTTTTCGGTGAGAATATCATAATTTTCATGTAATGATCGGTAGAATCGATTAATGAAATCTTCCAGTTTTTCATCTGAATATTTTTCCCAGTTTTTGGCTAGAAAATGGTCGTAAACAATATCGACAATAACGCCTGCATAATGATGGTATTTTTCATGTAAACGTTTGGTGCTTTGTCTGAAAACATCATGCGAATCTGTGAAAGTATCTATGGAGCGATGTAAAATAATACCTTTTTGAACTTCATCAGGAAAATGTTCAAATTGTTTCCCGCGAATTCCATCGGCCATAAAATTGCCAATTTTAATTAAATCATTGTCTCCGGACAAATAAATGTGGGCTAGGAAATTCATTTTTTTCTTTTGAGTGGCTAAGGTTCTAAGTGGCTAAGAAACTAAGTTTGTTTTAGTAAAAGTATGAAAACTTTTTTAGATCCTTTTATAATAAGACTTCACAACATAAACTTAATATTTTAGTTTATTTTTAAAATCTTAGTAGCTTTTTAAAAAAACCTTAGCAACTTAGCATCTCAGCAACTTAGAACCTTTTTTTAAAATCTTAGTAGCTTTTTAAAAAAGACCTTAGCAACTTAGCATCTCAGCAACTTAGAACCTTTTTTTTTAAATCTTAGGAGCTTCTTTAAAAAACCTTAGCAACTTAGCATCTCAGTAACTTAGAACCTTTTTTTAAAATTCTTAGCCACTTAGTCACTAAGAACCTTAGTAACTTTTCTATATTTGTAATTGGTAACCATAACTCATAAAAATGACTTTAATAAAATCGATATCAGGAATAAGAGGAACAATTGGTGGAAAAGTAGGAGATAACCTGACTCCGGTTGATGCTGTAAAATTTGCATCGGCATACGGTACTTTTCTTAAAAACAATACTTCAAAAGAAAAATTGACGGTTGTGATTGGTCGCGACGCCAGAATTTCAGGGCCAATGATTCACAATCTTGTAGTTAATACTTTAATTGGTTTAGGGATTAATGTAATAGATCTTGGACTTTCGACTACTCCAACGGTAGAAGTGGCTGTTCCTTTAGAAAAAGCAGATGGTGGAATTATCCTGACAGCTTCCCATAATCCAAAACAATGGAATGCCTTAAAATTATTGAATGCAAAAGGAGAATTTTTAAGCGGAGAAGAAGGCGCTAAAATTCTTGAAATTGCTGAGGCTGAAGCTTTCGATTTCTCGGATGTGGACAGTTTAGGCGAAATCACTGTAAATGATGCTTATATGGATATTCATATCGACGAGGTGCTGAATTTACCTTTAGTTGATGTTGAAGCGGTAAAAGCAGCAAAATTTAAAGTAGTAGTTGATGGCGTAAATTCTTCAGGAGGAATTATCATTCCGAAATTATTAGAATTAATGGGCGTTGAAGTAGTAAAATTATACTGCGAACCAAACGGACATTTCCCTCATAATCCGGAACCTTTAAAGGAACATTTAACAGACATCTCTGAATTGGTAGTAAAAGAAAAAGCGGATCTGGGAGTTGTAGTTGATCCGGACGTAGATCGTTTGGCTTTTATTTGCGAAGACGGAGAAATGTTTGGAGAAGAATATACATTAGTGGCTTGCGCCGATTATGTTTTGAGTAAAACTCCGGGAAATACAGTTTCAAACATGTCATCATCACGTGCTTTGCGTGACGTAACAATTGCTCACGGCGGAAAATATGAAGCCAGCGCAGTTGGAGAAGTAAACGTAGTAGCATTAATGAAGAAAAACAATGCTATTATTGGTGGTGAAGGTAATGGTGGAATTATTTACCCAGAATCTCATTACGGACGCGATAGTTTGGTAGGAGTGGCGTTGTTCCTGACTCATTTGGCCAACAAAAAAATGTCAGTTTCGGCATTGCGTGCTTCATATCCTGAATATTATATGAGTAAAAATAAAATCGAATTAACACCACAAATTGATGTTGATGCGATTTTAGTAGCCATGACAGAAAAATATAAAAACGAAGATATCACAACGATTGATGGTGTGAAAATTGATTTTGCTACAGAATGGGTTCATTTAAGAAAATCAAATACAGAACCAATCATCAGAATTTATACTGAAGCTCCTTCACAGGATAAAGCAGATGTTTTGGCACTTCGAATTATAGATGAAATAAAAGCCATTGCAGGAATTTAAATACCTGAAATGGTAGGGTTTAACCGCAAAGTGCGCAAAGGTTTTTTATATTTAATCTCAAAGTCGCAAAGCCGCAAAGAAAAATAAACTTTGCGGCTTTGTGGCTTTGCGAGAAATAAGTTAGCGTTCCTTGCGTAAAACCTTTGCGAACCTTGCGGTTAAAATATTTACGAAACTTAGTTTTTAATAATCTTAATAGATTTTTTAACTGAGCCATAAACTGCATTTATAATATAAACTCCTGTCGATAATTTATCTCCAATTTTAATATCTTCATTCGTAAAATAATCGTCTGAAGCATAACAGATACTTCCTTTCATATCTACTATTTTTAAAGATAAAGGCTCTGTAATCGATGATTTTATATGAAGTGTCGATTGCGTTTTTATTGGATTTGGATATATCGTAAAAGAATCTTTTTCGAATGCAGGATCGTTAACACCCAGACTCGCCAGAGAAACATCAATATAATTAAAATTCATGTTGTTTGATTTGAATTTAATTTTTAGATAAACTTCGCCTTTAGGCAAGGCGATACCGTTTACAATTTTGTTTGTATAGGTTTGCAAACCACCAGTTGCATCAAATGTTTCATCTGTTTTAACGACGACATCATTTACTAAAACATCAAATTTACCCTGATTTGTAGAGGCTACTCTAAAAGAAAAATTATAGCTTCCGGCCTGATCAGTATTTAGCATAAATTCATTCCAATCGCCCTGGTCAATAGCGCTTACATTTTGACCCGTTCCGGAATCTGTAGTATTTTGCAGGCTCGTTCCTTTTCTTCGGTAATCTTTATTGGCGGTTATTCTGCCTGGAACGTTCATTTTTTTTGAGGTGTAAGTGGCATTTACATATTCGGTTCCTATTGGTCTTAGAATACCACTTTCAGGAGCTAATAAAGGACCTTCTGCCATATCTAGCCAATCGGCAGGAACTCTTCCGGTAAACCATGAATAGCGATAAATGTCTGGGTCATTTTCAAAATTTGTTATGATTTCTTTCATAAATGCAGTCTTTTGAGCTGCAGTCTGAACCACTCTGTTGGCAAATTCAGTTACCCAAATAGGACGGTTGTATTTTTTAAGAAGACTGGTAACGCCAATTACATCGCCAGAGGTTCTGTCATAAGTATGAAAGGCAATATAATCGACTTTGCAAGTTGGGCATAAAAGAAAAAACTGATCGTGCCATGCAGTCGGACTGCTGTAACCTCCGTAACTATTATTAGGATCATTAAAAGCCGGGGATGCACTTACTATTTCCAGATTTTTGGCAGCAGCTATTTTTTCAATATTCTTCCAGAAATTTACAGCATCTTGCGCAGTCATTCGCGCACCATCATTAAAATTAGGCTCATTAAAAGCGAGCAAATATTTGGCACCCGGCTTTATTCGGTCAATAAAAGCCTGAACATTGTTATCGCTGATCTGATTCCATGCCATGGGTACATATTCGACACCAATAGAAGCATAATTGGCGTTTGTGTCCTTTTCAGGCAAAGAACCCCAGTTGTACCACCACGAAACTCCTGGTTTCAGGGCAAGTAAATCAGCTGTCGAATGGTCTTTGTAAGCTATTCCGCGTTTAGGGCTTTGAGCGTGAGTGAGGATCGAAAAACAGAGTAGGAGTAAGAAAGATATTTTTTTTGTCATAGTTTGATAATTTAGATTTGGGAAAATTTTATCAATATCAAATATATGCCGTTTATCTCGTTTATCATTTTGATCCTGCGATAAAAAAATATTACAAAAACCCATCAAAAACCTGCTGTAGATATATGAGATAAATGAATTTCTTGTTTTTGATAGTTTTCAAAAAAAAAAATCCAAAAAAGTATTGGCTACCTTTTTGGATTTTAATTTTTAGATTAGGTTACTACTCAACCTTATGTTTCCATCTTTTATGTGTCCATAAATAATATTCAGGAGCTTCGTAAATTTGTTTTTCTACTTCTCTTAAATACTTTTCTGTTATTTCAAAATTTTCGTATTCTTTAGGATCATCTGCTATAGGCACAATTGTCGCCTCATAATAACCACGTCCTACTTTTTGTACTTTTACAAAAATCACACTCAAATCATATTTTTTAGCCAGCATTTCTGCCCCTGTATGAACCGGAACTTCGATTCCCATGAATTTCATCGAATGAAAAATTCGATCAAGTTTTGGCGATTGATCACTTGCCAATCCGTAAAGACTTAGAATTCCATCACGTTGGTTTTGTGCCATTAGCGGAATTGTCTTTCTAGTTTCTACTAATTCAGCATCGTATTTAGAGCGTATTTTTCGAATTAATTTATCAAAATAAGGATTCGCAATTTTTTTATAAACCCCAATTCCTCTAAATTTAATTCTCTTATTAATGGTCAAAAGCCATTCCCAACTTGCATAATGAGAAGCGACCAAAACAACACTTTTTCCTTTATCTTCGTATGAACGAAGCACTTCGATATTAGTGATTTTAAATCTTTTCTCCATTTCTTCCGGAGTAATACTCATTGTTTTTATCATTTCCAGAAACATATCACACATATGCTGATAGAACTTTCTTTCTGTCTTTTTTCGTTCTTCTTTGCTTAAGTGTGGTAAAGTAAGTGCGAGATTTTCGCTAACGACTTTTCTTCGGTATCTAATGATATGATATACCATAAAGTAAATACAATCTGATAGCCAGTAGAATATTCGGAAAGGGAGTATAGAGATAAGCCATAGTAAAGGATAGGCTAATATATAAACAAGAAATTGCATGTAATATTTTTTTACAAATATAAAGTAAAAATGAATAACCAGTGATATTTTGCACTGACACTAACATATGTTTAAGAATGACTATATTTACCATTCACATTAAATATTATTTATGAATAGCGTTAATACCATTTTGATTGGGATTATAGTTGCCAATGTTTTAATTAGTTACAAAGGTTTTAATGATCTTGCCTTTTTTAGAAAATACGAATTTCATGTAGGAAGCATTCGTTCCGGAGAACAAATAAGAATGCTTTCATCTGGTTTTTTGCATGCAGATATGATGCATTTAATATTTAACATGCTAACATTATGGTTTTTTGCGCCCGTTGTAATAAATTGGTTAGGAAGTATTTCGTTCGCCTTAATCTATTTCGGTAGTTTGATTTTTGGAAGTTTATTAACTATGCTGTTTCATAAAAACGATTATAGTTATCGCGCAGTTGGAGCATCTGGTGCAGTAACGGGAATTTTATATTCAGCGATATTATTACAGCCGGATATGATGTTAGGAATTTTCTTCGTTATACCAATGCCGGCTTATTTATTTGGAATTTTATATTTATTGTATTCGATTTACGGAATGCGCGCCAAAAATGATAATATCGGACACACGGCACACTTTGGAGGTGCTATAGGAGGTTATTTGATAACTTTGGTAAAAGAACCTTCATTAATTGTAGATCATAGTTTGATGGTTATTCTATTGGCCATTCCTATTTTAATACTTTTTGTTATGGCAAAATTAGGCAAGCTCTAAATATTGGCACAACTTTTGAAATTCCATTATCAAACAATTTAAATATAACAAAAATGAAGAAAGTAGTATTATTTTTAACAATCATGTTTATGACTATGTCTTACGCTCAAGAAACCAAACAAATTCCTCAAATCAATGTAAATGGGGAAGGCAAAGTAAAAGTAGCACCTGATCAGGTTTGTATTTCAGCAACTGTTGAAACAAAAGGGAATAATGCTAAAGATGTCAAAAAGCAAAATGACGAAAAAATCGATGCAGTTTTAAAGTTCATCAAAAAATCGAACGTTCCTGCAGCTGATTTCAAAACAAAACAAGTAGCTCTTAATCCGCAATACGATTACGAGAAAAAGAAAACAAGTTACAATGCTACTCAAACCATAGAAATTGTATTAAAAGATTTATCTAAATACGATGAATTGATGGAAGGTTTGGTTCAGCAAGGTATTAATCGTATAGACAGAGTTTCTTTTGAAACTTCTAAATTAACTCAAATTGAAACAGAAGCTAGAAAATTGGCTATAAAAGATGCTAAATTAAAAGCAGAAGATTATGTTTCGGTTTTAGGACAAAAAGTGGGTAAAGCTTATACAATTTCAGATAATACTCAGGTATATCGTCCACAACCAATGTATGCTGCTATGAAATCTGTAGCTATGGATTCAGCTGGTGCATCAAACGAAACTTTGGCAATTGGAGAAATAGAAGTTATTGCAAATGTTAGCGTGAGTTTTATTTTAGATTAACAACATATAAATTTCAATTTTAAAAATCCAAATTCCAATTCTAAAATTGAGATTTGGATTTTTTTATGTTTTTACTTTTTGAATTTAAGATGATAACCTTATGCTTTTACGCCGGCTATTAGTTTTAAACTAGAGTTTTCATTATTTTTGCACTTCTAAAAAATCTTCATGAATTCTCCTGTAAAAGCCATCAATCCTATTTATAATCTACAATTTGGATTAGTCTGTTTAAGTTCATTGCTTTTTTCTGCCAGTTTTAATATGCTCATTCCCGAATTGCCGGAATATTTGAGCAATATGGGAGGAGCAGAGTATAAAGGATTAATTATTGCCCTTTTTACCTTAACAGCAGGAATTTCCAGACCTTTTAGTGGTCGGTTGACCGATACTTTAGGCAGAGTACCCGTAATGGCAGTTGGTTCTATTGTCTGTTTTGTCTGCGGTATTTTATATCCGGTTTTAGGAACAGTTTCCGGATTTTTATTCTTGAGATTAATTCACGGATTTTCAACTGGATTCAAACCTACAGCCACCGCGGCCTATGTTGCAGATATTGTACCAAGAGAACGCTGGGGTGAAGCTTTAGGTTTGCATGGATTGTGCTTTTCTATAGGAATGGCTCTTGGCCCGGCTATTGGAAGTTCGATTAAATTGTATTCTTCTATGAACATGCTTTTTTATGCATCTTCTGTTTTTGCGCTACTGTCTATTGTTATTCTGATGAATATGAAGGAAACGTTGAAACATAAACAGCGTTTTAGCCTGCGTATTTTAAAAATTTCACGAAAAGATATCATAGCTTTAGAAGTTCTTCCCGCAGCTATAGTCACTTTTCTTTCTTATATGGCCTATGGTGTTATCCTGACATTGATTCCGGATTGGAGCCAGCATTTAGGAATTGCCAACAAAGGATTGTTCTTTATGGTCTTTACTATTACTTCAGTAATGATTCGTTTTGGCGCAGGAAAAGCGTCTGACAAATACGGCCGCCTTCGTTTGATAGCAATTGGACTCTTTTTATTAATTATATCCTTAGTGATTGTTGGATTTTCAACATCAATTGCCGGATTTTTGGCAGGAGCAGCATTATATGGAGTTTCTACGGGAATTGTCTCTCCGGCTTTAAATGCCTGGACAGTCGATATGAGTTTTCCCGAACATCGTGGCAAGGCTATGGCAACAATGTATATTGCCTTGGAAGCAGGAATTGGTCTTGGTGCACTTTTCGCCGGATGGGTTTATCAGGATGTGATTGCAAAAATTCCAATGTTGATGTACGCCAGTGCAATAATGGTTTTCTTATCCTTATCGTATGTTTGGGTTCAGTTTAGGAGAGATAAAAAAAGCAATTTTTCGCAACAACTGTAAGTTGGTATTTAAAACGTTTACTTATTCGTATCCTTATAATAGGAACTAAGTCAGGATTTACATTATATAGCCCGATAGTTTCAAAGACTATCGGGTTTATTTTTTGTACCTATATATAAGGAGAAGTTTCTACTATAATATATAAGAGCAATTTTTACATATAATGCATAGACTAGCTTTTATTGGAATTTTAAAGATTTGGAATTTTAGTTTTAATCAGGAGCTATTCCCGCTGTCCTTCCAATCTTTTGCTTTTTAAAGAAAAAAGCAAAAGGATTTTCCCTCCCATCGGGGCTAGGGCAGTAGTTCACAAAAGAAACATTAGTAAGAAGAAGAAAGAAACCGCCCTAAAAGAATAAACTTTGCGACTTAGCGCCTGATAACTATCTGGATTGCGCGATTAAAAAACAGTAAACCCCCAACTTTGCGACTTTTTCAAAACAAAGCCAACAAAAAAAGAAACCTTCGTGCCTTAGCGCCTTCGCGGCAAAACCACCCAAAACAGGCAAAACCCAAGAAAGCCACCCAAACCATAAAAAAACTTCGCCTTGTAAAAACCACCCAACCAGCGACTTATAAAAAAGATTAAAAATAGTTAAGAAAAGCTATTGTTTAACTGAATAAACTAGCTACTTTTGCACCCGCAACAGCGATAGACGTTCACTGAAATACTGACAAGCCTTACGAATCAAGATGAAAATTTATTTTCAAAAAAAGATTGAAAAAAGCTTGTGAGATTTGAAAACGGATGTTACATTTGCACCCCGCAAAACACGGAAAGTTCATTGATAGATTGGTAGGTTTTAGAAGTAAAAAGAAAAGAAATTTTCTTTAGAAAAAACTTCAAAAAACATTTGCCAGTTAGAAATAAGTTTTCTACTTTTGCACCCGCTTTGAGAAACAAGCGAAACAAAATTGAAACACGTTCGTAGACATATTGAATTGACAGCCGCTTTAACAGAGATGTTAGAGCAAAAGAATAAAGAGTAAGATAATCGAGAGATTACAGAATAACCGATAGAGACTGATTCGAATAACAATAGCTTGAGCAATCAAGCAAACAATATACGATGAAGAGTTTGATCCTGGCTCAGGATGAACGCTAGCGGCAGGCTTAACACATGCAAGTCGAGGGGTATTTATCTTCGGATAGAGAGACCGGCGCACGGGTGCGTAACGCGTATGCAATCTACCTTTTACAGAGGGATAGCCCAGAGAAATTTGGATTAATACCTCATAGTATATAGACTCGGCATCGAGATTATATTAAAGTCACAACGGTAAAAGATGAGCATGCGTCCCATTAGCTAGTTGGTAAGGTAACGGCTTACCAAGGCTACGATGGGTAGGGGTCCTGAGAGGGAGATCCCC
>NZ_JBKQBJ020000026.1:0-31518 GCF_046825355.2 Flavobacterium sp. C3NV
GCGGCGGGGCTCACCTCTTCCCATCCCGAACAGAGTAGTTAAGCCCGCCTGCGCAGATGGTACTGCAGTTATGTGGGAGAGTATGTCGTCGCCTTTCTTTTGAAAACCCTGTTTCTAACGAAACGGGGTTTTTTGTTTTAGATTGGTTTGTGGTTTGGTTTAACCGCAAGGAACGCAAGGGTTTTTTGGATTTTTGTGGATGGCTAAGTTCGCAAAGCTATGCGGTTAATGTTGGGATTTTGGATTTGGAAATTGAAACCTTATTAAAAGTTCTCATTAATATTTTGTATATAGTCCAAGACTTAAACTTTGGGAGATACATCGTGAGGGTTACCTTGTGTCCCAATGGTTGAAAACATTGGTTATGTTTTCAAAAGTTATAAAAACGCCCAAATAAATTTAGGTGTAATTTTCTGTAATAATTTCTGTTAAATTATAATCGTTTTTGAGTTTTAAATTATGGTGCGTTAGCCTATCTAAATGTGAATCTGTATTTTTGTATTATATATTATAATTGAAGTATGAAAAAAAGTATTGTATTGTTGACATTGTTTGTTATCTCAAATTTAAGTGCTCAACAGCGACCTAAGTTGGTGGTAGGTATTGTAGTAGATCAGATGAAAATGGAGTATTTATATCGGTTTTCTGATGATTTCTCTCCAAACGGATTTAAGAGATTAATGAATAATGGATATACTTTTCAGAATATGCATTATAATTATATGCCTACTTATACTGCTCCGGGACATGCATCTATTTACACTGGAACTACGCCAGCGACTCACGGAATTGTAGGTAATGAATGGTTTAGCAGAACGCTGGGCAAGCAAATGTATTGTACAGATGATGCAGGTGTAAAAACGGTAGGTGATGGTACTGCAGAAGAAGGGGCTATGTCTCCTAAGAATTTGCAAAGTACTACTATTACTGACGAAGTAAGAATGGCGACTAATTTTGAGGGAAAAGTTATTGGAATTAGCCTAAAAGATCGTGGTGCAATTCTACCAGCGGGTCATTTTGCAAACTGGGCTTTTTGGTACAGTAAAACTGGTTCTTTTATCTCAAGTACTTTCTACGGAGAAAAATTACCGGAATGGGTTACTGAGTTTAATAATGAGAAACATTATATGCCTTACATTAATAAAGGTTGGGATTTGTATAAACCAGTTGGTACTTATAACGAAAGTTTACCGGACAATAATCCTTATGAAGGTAAATTGTACGGAAGTGCAGCTCCTGTTTTCCCGTATGATTTAAAATCAATGTACGAAAAGAATGATGCGGGAGTTCTAAGAGCAACTCCTTTTGGGAATGATTTATTGGCTGAATTTGCTAAGAAAGCTATTGAAAAAGAAGAATTAGGAAAAGATAATATTACTGACTTTTTGACTGTGAGTTTCTCTTCTACTGATTATGTGGGTCATTTATTAGGGCCACGTTCTATGGAGTTGCAGGATACTTATTTAAGACTTGATCAAACAATCGCTGACTTCTTGACTTATTTAGATAAAACTGTAGGGAAGGGAAATTATTTACTTTTCTTAACTGCAGATCATGCTGGTGCTGAAAACGTGATTTATTTGAAAGACCGAAAATATAATGTAGATAATTATCCGTCTAAAGATGTTAAAAAGAGTTTACAGGATTTCTCAACTAAAACATTTGGAGCTGATTTGATTTTAAATTATTCAAATTTTAATGTTTTCTTTAATAAGCAAATTATTAAAGATAAAAAGTTAGACTTGGTAAAAGTAAAACAAGCTTTTAAAGAATTTTTGATTTCGCAGCCACAAGTTAAAAAGGTTTATACCGAAGAAGAAATATTGGCTAATTCAGGAAATGACTATTATTTAAATTTTGTTGCAAAAGGTTTTGATGTAACTCAAAATGGGGATTTGGTTATTATTGATAAGCCTGGTGATATTGAATATTCAACTACAGGAACATCTCACGGAACACCTTATAGCTATGATACTCATGTGCCAGCTATTTTTTACGGATGGCATATTAAGAAAGGAGAATCTTATGATAAAAAGGCTATTACTGAAATTGCTCCAACAATAGCCCAGAAAATTAAAGTTACTTTTCCAAATGGGACTGAAGCAAAAGTGTTACAAGAAGTATTAGATGAGAAAAAATAGTTTTCACTATTTGATATAAAATAAAAAACCTGTCATAATTTATGACAGGTTTTTTTTATGTCTAAAAAAAAGACTTTTCAATTAAGAAAAGCCTTTAAATAGTGTTTTTAGTAAGCACTTATTTTAATGTTAGCACTATGCGTTTGCTAACACTAACTCTTCGTTAAAAGGAAGATTCCAAGCTTCAGCAACTCCTTTATAAAGAATTTTTCCGTTAGCGATGTTTAATCCTTTTTTCAATTCTTCGTTTTCGCTACAAGCTTTTTCCCATCCTTTGTTTGCTAATTGTACTGCGTAAGGTAAAGTAGCATTAGTTAAAGCTAAAGTAGAAGTGTAAGGAACTGCTCCTGGCATATTTGCTACACAGTAGTGAACAATATCATCAATGATAAAAGTTGGGTTCTCGTGTGTTGTAGGAGTACAAGTTTCGATACATCCTCCCTGGTCAACTGCAACGTCAACAACAACAGTTCCCGGACGCATTAATTTAAGCATATCACGAGTAATTAAGTGAGGTGCTTTTGCTCCTGGAATCAAAACGGCTCCAACAATTAAATCAGCTGTAGCGATTGCCTTTGTAATATTGTAATGATTAGACATTTCTGTATTTACGTTTGCAGGCATAATGTCATCTAAATAACGTAAACGTGGCAAGCTTAAATCCATGATAGTTACCTGAGCACCTAAACCAGCAGCCATTTTTGCAGCCTGAGTTCCTACGATTCCCCCACCTAAAACTAAAACTTTAGCAGGAGGTACACCTGGAACACCACCTAAAAGAATTCCTCTTCCTTTTAATGGTTTTTCAAGATATTTAGCTCCTTGTTGAATAGCCATACGACCTGCAACTTCAGACATTGGTACCAATAATGGTAAACTACGGTCTGCTTTTTCTACTGTTTCGTAAGCTAAACAAACAGCACCTTTTTCAAGCATTGCATGAGTTAACGGTTCTGATGAAGCAAAATGGAAGTAAGTAAATAATAATTGATCTTTTTTGATTAATGGATATTCAGATGCAATTGGCTCTTTTACTTTGATGATCATTTCAGCAATAGCGTAAACTTCTTCGATAGTTGCTAAAACTACAGCACCTGCATTTGTATATTCCTCGTCGCTAAAACCACTTCCTAAACCAGCAGTTGCCTGAACATAAACTACATGTCCGTGTTTTTTCATTTCAGAAACTCCTGCAGGAGTTAAAGCTACACGATTTTCGTTATTTTTTATTTCTTTTGGAACACCTATTATCATTTTTGTTGGATTTTTTTGTTTTTGTTGAGATTCTTTTACAAAACTACAGATAGAGAATTTATTATGGATTAACGACCTATAAATAAGAAAATATTATTTTATTTAATACTTTTACAGAAAAATATTCTATTTGAGGGTGTTTAAACTCGTCCAAAGAGAAAAAATGACTTATTTTTATTAATTACAGAAAACGTTTTCGTTATGGCTTTAGATGAAATTGACAAAAAAATCTTACGTCTCTTACAGGAAAATGCGCACTACACGCTAAAAGACATCGCAAACAAAATAAATTTGTCTTTAACCCCTGTTCATGATCGGGTAAAACGTCTTGAAAAAGATGGAGTTATTGAAAAGTATGTTTCGATTTTGAACAAGAAAAAACTTGGCAATAATCTTACGGTTTATTGTCAGGTTACCTTAACAAAGCAGACTTATGACACATCTGAAGGATTCAATCAGTCTATTTTGAATTTACCTGAAGTTGTAGAGTGTAATTATGTTTCGGGAAATTTTGATTATATGCTAAAAATTATCATTCCGGATATGGAAAGCTATCATCAGTTTCATCAGAAAAAATTATCGGTATTACCGGAGGTTTCCCTTATCAATACTGTTTTTGTTATTTCTGAAGTGAAGAGTACAACTGTTTTACCAATATAATTCGGCAATTTTATTCTATTTTAAACGATTCAGATCTTGTTGAATAGTTTCTAAGAAAAAACCACCAGACAATGCCTGATGGTTTTAGATAAATGGTTGGTTTTGGTTTTATATTAATAGTAAGTAAAACGTCTTACTTTGGCAATGTATTTTGCTAATCTAATGACCTGGTGGCTGTAACCGTATTCGTTATCGTACCAAATATATAGTATTATGTTTTTTCCGTCTTTAGATACGATTGTTGCATTACTATCATAAATAGATGGGGCAGAAGTGCCAACAATATCAGATGATACTAATTCGTTGTTTAATGAATATTTTATCTGCTCAACTAATTCCCCTTCAAGAGCGTATTTTTTCATGATTTTATTAATGGCTGGAATCGAAGTGGCTTTTTTAACTTCTAAATTCAAAACTACTAAAGAGCCATTTGGTACAGGAACTCTAATGGCATTCGAAGTTAATTTTCCTTCTAATGAAGGTAATGCCTTTGCAACAGCATTTCCGGCACCGGTTTCGGTAATTACCATGTTTAAAGCTGCAGCTCTTCCGCGACGGTATTTTTTATGCATGTTATCGACCAGATTTTGATCGTTTGTATAAGCGTGAATAGTTTCTAAATGCCCTTTTACAACTCCTAATGTATCTTCAATTGCTTTTAAAACGGGTGTAATAGCATTTGTGGTGCAGGAAGCAGCCGAAAAAATATTTATTTCGTCAGGATTATATTCGTTGTGATTTACACCATGTACAATATTCGGAATTCCTTTTCCTGGTGCGGTCAATAAAACTTTACTCGTTCCGGGTGATGTTAAATGTCTTTTTAAAGCTTCTTCAGTAGTAAAAGCTCCGGTATTATCAATTACTAATGCATCATTAATTCCGTATTGAGTATAATCAATTTCTTCAGGAGAATTTGCTGTGATAATATGTACAGTTGTTCCGTTGATAATCAATGCATTGTTTTTTGGATCAGCAATTACAGATCCCTGAAAATCGCCGTGAATAGAATCATATCGCAAAAGAGAAGCTCGTTTCTCTAAAGTAGATGCATCATTTTTATCACGGGTTACAATCGCTCTCAGTCGCAATTGGTTTCCTTTTCCTGTTTTAGACATTAATTCTCTTGCTAATAAACGCCCAATTCTTCCAAAACCGTACAATACAATGTCTTTAGGTTGAATTTCTTCAGATGATTTAGCTTTTTTCAGTTTTTCGAAAACAAAATATCGCGCATCAGGATATTTTTCATCTTCTAAACCATATTCGTAAGTCAGTTTTCCAAGATCTAATTTAGCAGGCGGAAGATCTAATGACAAAATTACTTTTGCGATTTCAACCGAATCAAAAATGGTGATGGGTTTGCCTACAAACTCACCTGCATATTGATGCAAATTGATAATGTCGCTCACATTTTTGTCCAATAACTGATTTTTGAATAAAACCATTTCAATGGATTTGTCATACCATAAATCGCTTATGATTTTAATTAATTCGACACCAGCTCTTCTTCGGTCGACTTGTAATGATACCTCTTTTTGGTACAAAGATTTTTTGCTCATAATTGATTAAATTGAAAAAATAAATACACGAATATTTTTAAATTTTGCGCAAAAGTATCTATTTCAATCGATTTCGTAAACTATTTTGTGATTTATTTTTGAAAAATAAAAAAGCCACCTTATTGCTAAGATGGCTTTTTTACATTGTTAAATTTATAAGTTTTCAGTCTCGGTCTCAGTTTTCAGTCTGTAAAGAAACTGTATACTGTTACTGGAAACTGAGACTTTTTTTAAATAATAATTCTAAGGATTTCTCCGTTTTTATTGATCATTTCCAGACGTACACTTTGTCCTTCATCTTTTCTGTTTAAAAGTTTAGAAACCGTCTCGATATTTGTTGCTTTTACATTATCAATACTCAAAATAATATTGCCCTGTAATTCGTTTTGATATTGCATTAAATTTTCATTGTTGATATTTCTGATTTTTACACCATAATCAATTCTAAATTTCTTTTTATCAGCAGCATCAATATTTTCTAATTCAATTCCTTTAAATTCGGTACTATAAAATTCGTTTTTGCTTAAAGTTACCGGAACTGTTTTTGTTTTCCCTTCTTTTATATAAGTTACTTTAACAACGTCATTTGGTCGTTTTGTATTGATATATCCAGAAAGATCAGCATAAGTCGCAATATTTTGATCGTCAAGTTTTACAATAATATCTCCTTTACCCAGACCGGCTTTTTCTGCACCTGAATTTTTAGAAACTTTACTGATGTAAAATCCCTGAGTTTCAGTAACACCTAATTCTTTTGAGGCGGTACTATTTAACTCTCCACCTTCGACACCCAAAATTCCTCTTTGAACATTTCCAAATTCCATAATATCTTCGATAATTTTTCGGGCGATATTAGAAGGAACAGCAAATGAATAACCAACATAAGAACCTGTCATAGATGAAATCATAGTATTAATACCAATTAATTCACCTCTGGTATTCACTAATGCACCACCACTGTTTCCTGGGTTTACGGCAGCATCGGTCTGAATAAAAGACTGAATTCCGTTAGTGTCTAAATTTCTGGCTTTCGCCGAAACAATTCCGGCAGTTACAGTCGAAGTTAAGTTATACGGATTTCCAACTGCCAAAACCCATTCACCGATTTTTACGGAATCTGAATTGGCAAAGGCTGTATAAGGTAATTTTTCATTAGCATCGATTTTTAGTAAAGCGATATCCATTTTAGAATCGGTACCAATTAGTTTTGCTTTATATGACTTTTTATTGTTTAAAGTGATTTCGATTTCTGTGGCATCTTTGATCACGTGATTGTTCGTGACAATATATCCGTCTTCAGAAATAATGACACCAGATCCCGTTCCAACTTGTTCTTGTTGCTGTTGGCCACCATAACCATAGAAAAATTCTAACATAGGATTGCTAACGGTTCTTCGCGAAACATTTTTTACGTGAACAACAGTATGAATTGTTTTATCTGCGGCAGCTGTAAAATCGACCGTTTCAGCAGATAAAGCGACATTTTTTCCAAACGAATTTGGGGCAAGAGTTACAACAGAATTTTGTCTTCCAAAAAAAGAATTGTTGCTTTCAAATAATAACTTGTAAGCACCAAGTGTAGTAGCACCGCTAAGTAGTGAAACCAAAAATAAGGTTGAAAGTCTTTTCATAGTTATATTATATGTTTAAGTTGTTATAATTTATGTTTATGTAATTTCACGTAAAAATAATTCAAAAAATTAACGAATAAAATGGTTTAACGCTCTTTAACATTGATTAACATTTCATTAATTATTTGTTCGTACTTTTGTATTATTAATGGAAAAAAAATGCAAATAGAATTTTATAAATATCAGGGTACAGGAAACGATTTTGTAATGATTGATAATCGTTCAGATTTCTTTCCAAAAGATAATATTAAATTGATTGAACGCCTGTGTGACAGACGTTTCGGAATTGGAGCAGATGGTCTTATTTTATTAGAAAATGATACCGAAACTGACTTCAGAATGGTGTATTATAACTCAGACGGAAATCAGAGTTCAATGTGCGGAAACGGCGGTCGCTGTTTAGTGGCTTTTGCCAACCAATTAGGAGTGATTAAGGACGAAGCTACATTTATAGCAACAGACGGTTTGCATCACGCTTCTGTAGGTGATGAAGCTATTATTTCTCTGCAAATGATTGATGTCGATGAAGTACAAAAGAAAGATTCATATACTTTTTTAGATACCGGTTCTCCGCATCACGTTCAGATTGTGGATGATTTAGAACATTATAATGTAAAAGAGAATGGCGCTGCAATTCGTTATGGAGAGTTGTATGGCGAAAAAGGAAGCAATATCAATTTTGTAAAAAAGGTTGACGATGGTACTTTTTCACTTCGTACTTATGAAAGAGGAGTCGAAGATGAAACTCTGGCTTGCGGAACGGGAGCAACAGCAGTTGCAATTGCAATGAACGCTATCGGTCAAACAGATAAAACTTCGATTAATTTAAATGTTGAAGGCGGAAAACTAGTTGTTTCTTTTGATAAATTGGGAGATCATTTTACGAATGTTTTCCTAACCGGTCCTGCCAAATTTGTTTTTAAGGGTACAATTGAAATATAATTTACTATATTCATATCAAAAAAAACTTTGAGAAAAACTTTCTTTATTCTGCTTCTTTTCTTTGCTAGTTTAAATATTCACGCGTGTTTGAACGGTGAAAAATATTTAATGAAAAATGGCGATTATCTTTATATGGATTATGCTGATAATTTACCATTTGGGCATAATTTTATTATCGGAAAATTTACAGAACGTTCTAAAATTGAGCTTGATAGTCTATATCGCAAAACCAAAGATCTGGATTATCTTTCAGATAAAGGATATATTTTGATTATTGAAAAGAAATATGACGAAGCATTAAGTCTGTATTTAAAGATTGAAAAGCTAAAGCCAAACCGATATTCAACAGCTTCCAACTTAGGAACTTTATATGAATTGATGGGGAATAATGAAGAAGCTTTAAAATGGATCAATAAATTGATCACCATAAATCCTAAATCGCATAATGGCTCAGAATGGCTCCATTCCCGAATTTTAGAAGCAAAAATTAACGGTACAAAATTTCAAACCGCAAAATTCCTTTTGAATACTGATTTCGGTAAAGAAATTAAACCTGTTTCTCAACTCGATACAATTCAATTAAATAAATTGGATAAGTCATTGAACTATCAATTGAATGAAAGAATGTCTTTTATCAAACCCAAAGATAATATAATAGCAATTTTGTTGTTTGAATTGGGTAATATAAAAATGATTAAAGGAGAGTTTAATACCGCAAAGCCAATTCTGGAAGAAGCAAAAAGGTATGGTTTGAATAGTCCGATTTTAGAAAAAAGACTCACTTATACCAAGCATGTATTAAATCCAAAACCTAAAATCAAGAAAGAAACGGGTGAGGAGATAGATTACGTTAGAACTTTACTTTCAATAATTTTAGGTATTATATCGATTAGTCTTTTATATTTAATATTTCAATCTAAAAAGCAACAATTAAAAATCTAAAATGATTACACTCAAAGGAGAAAATATTTATCTGCGAGCATTAGAACCTAATGATCTGGAGTTTGTTTATGCAATGGAGAATGATGAAAGCATTTGGGAAGTCAGTAATACACAAACACCTTATAGCCGATTTTTAGTTCGTCAGTATCTCGAAAATGCGCAACAGGATATTTACGAAGCCAAACAATTGCGTTTGGCAATCTGTCAGGATCAGGATTTTCCGGCGATTGGGTTAATTGATTTATTCGAATTTGATCCTAAAAATAACAGGGCAGGTATCGGAATTGTTATTCAAAAAGACGAAAACAGAAAGCAAAACATTGGTTCTGAGGCATTAGAACTTTTAATCAAGTATTCTTTTCATAATTTAAATTTACATCAGTTGTATGCAAATATAGCTGTAGGAAATGTAGCAAGTATAGCTCTTTTTACTAAATTTGGCTTTGAGAAAATAGGAATCAAAAAAGATTGGATTTTGCTTAATAACCACTATCAAGACGAAGCAATTTTTCAGTTAATTAATAAACAAATTTAAACTTTATACTTTGAGCTTAAAAAAAATCATCACAATAACTGCTGTAGCCGTAATTTCAGTTTTAATGATTTACGGATTTATTTTAATTAGTAAAATATTCAGTGCCAATACTAAATTTGACGAAAAGGAACTTTATGTGTATGTTCCTACAAACGCAAATTACACAGATGTAAAGAAAATATTAGCGCCTTACATTAAAAATTTCGACAATTTTGAAATGGTAGCCAATAAAAGAAGCTATCCTGAAAATGTAAAATCGGGTCGTTTTCTACTTAAAAAAGACATGAATAATATCGATTTGGTTCGCGCAATGAGAGCCAATATTCCTGTCAAATTATCTTTTAATAACCAGGAACGCTTAGAAAACTTTGCAGGAAGAGTGGGCGCTGAGATCGAAGCAGACAGTTTATCTTTAATGAAAGCAATTAAAGATCCGGCTTTTCTAAAAGAAAATGGTTTTAATGAAGAAAATGTTTTTGCGATGTTTATCCCAAATACCTATGAGATTTATTGGAATACTTCTGCAGAGAAATTCAGAGATAAAATGATTAAGGAATATCATAATTTCTGGACGGCTGAAAGAATCGAAAAAGCAAAAAAACAAGGCTTAACTCCGGTTCAGGCTACAATTTTAGCTTCTATCGTTCATAAAGAATCGGTTAAAAAAGATGAAAGACCTCGTATTGCGGGTGTATATTTGAATCGTTTGCGTTTAGAAATGCCTTTGCAAGCAGATCCAACTGTTATTTATGCTTTAAAACTTAGAGATAATAATTTTGATCAGGTTATTAAGAGAGTTTTTTATAATGATTTGGTTATGAGATCTCCATACAATACTTATGTAAACATAGGACTTCCTCCGGGACCTATCGCGATGCCTGATATCACAGCTGTTGATGCGGTTTTAAATCCAGAAAAGAACGATTATATTTATTTTTGTGCCAGTATAGATCGTTTTGGTTATCATGAATTTGCATCAACTTATGAGCAACATCAAATAAATGCAAAAAAATATTCAGACTGGATCGCTAGTCAGGGAGTGACAAGATAATTTTTTCATAATTAATGATTAAAAATAGTAAAAAACCGAGGCGTAAAGCTTCGGTTTTTTTTATGCTCTATACTTAATGGTTTTATTTGAAAAGTAATTATTTTTTCGACAAATACAGGATGATTCTTTTACTGAAGATTTCTCATTTTTGATTCTCATTTTTTAAAAATAGAATCAAAAATTCTCGATTAATATTCTCTATTTTATGTGTGCTTTAAAATTGAAATTTACAAAAGATTATATTTTAGTTTACATAAATTTAATGAAAGAACCAAATTTTAATGCCATAAATTATCTTTAAAAATCCTAAACGTTTGGTAAGTTTAATCTTGCTATTTTAACTAATTTGCTAAAAAATTGATAAAAATTGCATTTTTCAGATTTATATTTTGGTGCTTTTGAAGCAAAATTAAAACCTTGGTTTTCCCCTCGTAATCTGCATCAATAAAGGGATTAGTAGCTATATTTATATTTGCAAAAACATGTAACTATTTGATTTACAGGGTTATTTTGTATTTCTTATCTTTGCACCGTAGAAATTTCAAAGAGGTGACAGGGATTTGAAGAAAAACAATTTATGATAAAGAAGTGGTATTTTTATGCGAGTTTGATCGTTATTATTACATTTTTAAGTTTGGGTTTTAAACCCTTTAATCTGGAAACCAAACCTTGGTTTCTAATAGAAAAAACAGATGGATCTGAATACATGTTTCCATCGCAAGAAGAGGATGATTATCCTGCAATAAAAAAGGTAAATGTCGTATTTACAGAAAAGCGACTTATTAGTTTTAAAGAAGCGGTAGGCTTTAAAGAATCTCAGGGAAAATACCGATTGGTAAATTCGTTAGGTTATATGGGGAAATACCAATTTGGTTCTAAAGCTTTAAGAGCTGTTGGTGTTAAAAATGACAAAGCCTTTTTGAAAGATCCTGCATTACAAGAAAAAGCATTTCTTGCATTACTATCCAAAAACAAATGGATTTTACGTAATGAAATAGAAAAGTATGAAGGAAAGATTATCAGTGGTATCGAAATTACCGAATCGGGAATTTTAGCCGCTGCACACCTTGGAGGAGCTGGTTCAGTAAAAAACTTTTTTAAAAATAGAGGAAACAGGCATTTTAGAGATGCTTACGGTACTTCATTAAAAAGTTATATGAAAGCCTTTGGAGGTTATGATCTTTCTCGTATCGAAGCTGATAGTGATGCTACAATACACGATCAAATTTAGAATTTGCATAAGCAAAAAAAATCCCGATACAATTCGGGATTTTTTTATGCTCTTTAGTCAATTAGAATTTCGAGGATTTTAATAGCAGCTTCGCTAATTTTAGTTCCTGGTCCAAAAACGGCAACAGCTCCGGCATCAAATAGAAATTGGTAGTCTTGCGCCGGAATTACTCCGCCTACAATAACCATAATGTCTTCGCGTCCGTGTTTTTTAAGTTCTTCGATAACTTGCGGGACTAATGTTTTGTGGCCTGCTGCCAATGATGAAACGCCTAAAATATGCACGTCATTTTCAACCGCTTGTTTGGCAGCTTCGGCAGGTGTTTGAAAAAGTGGACCTATGTCAACATCAAAACCTACATCGGCATAGCCTGTGGCTACTACTTTTGCGCCACGATCATGACCGTCCTGTCCCATTTTAGCAATCATAATTCTGGGACGTCTACCTTCTTGTTTGGCAAAGGCATCTGCTAATTGTTTTGCCTTCTCAAAATTCTCGTCGTTTTTTATTGCTGCACTATACACACCGCTAAAGGATTTAATTTGCGCTTTATATCGGCCAAAAATACTTTCGAGAGCATCGCTAATTTCGCCTAATGTTGCTCTGTTTCGAGCGGCTTCAATAGCAATTTCTAATAAGTTTCCTTGTCCGGTTTTGGCACAAAGTATTAATTTTTCCAGTGATTGATTTACTTTTTCAGTATCTCGTGTTGCTTTTATTTGTTCCAGTTGCGCTAATTGTTGCTTGCGAACCATTTGGTTGTCGACATCCAAAATATGCAATGGATCTTCTTTCTCTAATCTATATTGGTTTACACCAACAATAATATCCTGTCCGCTATCAATTCTTGCTTGTTTTCTGGCTGCAGCTTCTTCAATTCTTAGTTTCGGAATTCCGGCTTCAATGGCTTTTGTCATTCCGCCCAATTCTTCTACTTCTTCGATCAGTTTCCAGGTACTTTTTAGAATTTCATTTGTCAGGCTTTCAACATAATAACTTCCTCCCCAAGGATCTACGGTTTTGGTGATTTTAGTTTCTTCCTGTAAAAAAATCTGTGTATTACGGGCTATTCTTGCCGAAAA
This sequence comes from Flavobacterium sp. C3NV, assembly GCF_046825355.2. Classification (NCBI taxonomy): domain Bacteria; kingdom Pseudomonadati; phylum Bacteroidota; class Flavobacteriia; order Flavobacteriales; family Flavobacteriaceae; genus Flavobacterium; species Flavobacterium sp. C3NV. Next base: position 13,032 of record NZ_JBKQBJ020000026.1, read on the forward strand.
GTCTGTTGGTAATGCAATCGCTTCGTCCAATGCATTAGTATGTAAGGATTGAGTTCCTCCAAAAGCTGCTGCTGTGGCTTCGATGCAAGTTCTGGCAACATTATTAAAAGGATCTTGTTCTGTTAAGCTCCAGCCACTAGTTTGGCAATGCGTTCTTAAAGCTAAAGATTTATCGCTTTTAGGATTAAATTGCTGTACTAATTTTGCCCAAATCATTCGGCCTGCACGCATTTTCGCAATCTCCATAAAATGATTCATTCCAATTGCCCAAAAGAAAGACAGGCGAGGAGCGAACTCATCGATTGTCATTCCAGTAGAAAGTCCGGTTCGGATATATTCTAAACCATCCGCCAAAGTATACGCCAATTCAATATCGGCTGTTGCTCCGGCTTCCTGCATATGATATCCTGAAATAGAGATCGAATTGAATTTTGGCATTTTCTTGCTCGTAAATTCAAAAATATCTGCAATAATCTTCATAGAAGGTGTTGGCGGATAGATATAAGTATTACGAACCATAAATTCTTTTAGAATATCATTCTGGATCGTTCCGGATAACTTCTCGATTGCGACTCCTTGTTCTTCAGCTGCGACAATATAAAAGGCCATAATAGGCAAAACCGCTCCGTTCATCGTCATCGAAACCGACATTTCGTCTAACGGAATCTGGTCAAACAAAACTTTCATGTCTTCGACAGAATCAATAGCAACACCAGCTTTCCCGACATCGCCAACCACTCTTTCGTGATCAGAGTCATAACCGCGATGTGTTGGTAAATCAAAAGCGATAGAAAGTCCTTTTTGTCCTGCGGCCAGATTTCTTCTGTAAAAGGCATTGCTTTCTTCTGCGGTAGAAAATCCTGCATATTGTCGAATCGTCCACGGACGTCTCACGTACATAGTAGAGTATGGTCCGCGTAAATTAGGCGCAAAACCTGCTCCAAAATCAAGAAACTCTAAGTCTTCGATATCTTTTTCAGAATAAGTCTCTTTTAGCGCGATTCCTTCGGCTGTGGTGAAGTTATCAGTTACACATTTTGAGTTAGACGATGTTTCGTTTAACTTCTCACTTTTAACATCTAACTTTATATGTTTAAGGTCTTTTCTCAATTTTTAAAAATGTTATTTAGAATATGTTTAATTCACTATCTCTCGATGTGTGAAAAATAGATTTAATAACGACACAATTTTCATAAATAGAATAATGTATGGCGTAGGGAAAAGTTTTTAAAAATATGAGACGAATGTTGTCATATCTTATTTGAAATAGTAATGGATCTTTTTTAAGGATAGCTAAACTTCTTTTAAAGGAATCATTAAATCTAATGGCTAATTTTGGATGTATTTCTTTATACCAAAGCAAAGATTTTTTATAATCTGCTTTAGCTTCATCAATAATTAATATTTTATAGGTCATCTTCAATTTCTTTTAAAAAATCATCAATGTCAGTTACATTCTTTGGATTTTTTAAATATTTTTCTGTTCTTTCTCTTACTTGATCAACTTGCCATTGAGGAATTTTATAATTGTCATTTTGTACAGGTAAAATAATTACTTCTACTTCATCTGCTATAAAATCATCAGGTAGAATAACCGTTACAGAATGATTTTTAACTGATATTATTTGTCTAATTGCTTCCATAATTATTTAGGTTTACGTTCAAATATAATGATTTGAAATGAATTTTATTCGAGTTCAAGGCGTTCCTGTTCCAGCTTCTCTGCCAATCTTTTTTCTATAATTGGTGTAATTAATGTTTTTCTTGGTTTTATTTTTACAAAAGGAAACAATTCCAAATCGTGTTTCATTCGGTCTTCTTTGTTAGGATATTTATTCGTGCCTAATAAAACTTCTTTTTTAGAATCGAACAATTCCTGCTCTTTTGTTGCACTTTCCTGAATTTTCTTTTTGATGGTTCCGTCGTTTAGAAGTTTTAAGAATCCACCATTTGCTTCAATATCTTTAAATAAAGCCAAACTTTTTTCAGCCAATTGCATGGTCAGACTTTCTATGTAATAACTTCCATCGGCTGGATTATCGACTTTATCAAAATAACTTTCATGTTTTAAAACCAACAATTGATTTCTGGCAATTCGATCACCAAATTCATTGTCTTTATGGTACAAAGAATCATATGGTAAATTGGCCACAGCATCAGCACCGCCCAAAATTGCCGACATACATTCGGTTGTGGTACGTAACATATTTACATTATAATCGTAAATTGTTTTATTGCGTTTGGTTGGCGTTACCAAAAAATGACATTCTAAATCAGGATTATATTCTTTAGCAATTAATTTGAAAAGCATTCGTAATGCACGAAGTTTTGCAATTTCAAAAAAATAATTTGTGCTTACTGATATTTGAAATACAAATGGTTTTGTAATTGTTGGTAAACGATTCAAATATTCGTTGGCGTGTGCTAAACTATAAGCAATTTGCTGCGTAATATTGGCTCCGGCATTTTGATATAAACCGGAATCAATACTTAACAAGGAAAGGTTTGTTGTGGCTTTTGCAATTTTTTCGATCGTTTCGAAATTATTTTTATCAGCTGTTGTAAACCAGTTTCCTTCTCTTGCAAAATGACCAATTGGGTCAATATTGCAATAAAAAACAGCTTTTTTCTGAATCGAAATGGTGTCCAATACTTTTACGAAATCGATTGAAATAAATTTCAAATTAAAGTAAACCGTTCTGTTTTCTAAAGGAAGATTTTCTAATAATTTTTGAACATCGATTTTTTCATTTTCGATAGTAAAACGTAAGCTTTCGGCACCTCTGGCGATAGTATTTATAGCTCTTTGAATCGATTTCTCGATATCATAGACAAAGATATTTTGACAAATTTTAAAATTGGATGCTTGGGTTTTAACCGAAGCAGCTTTAGAAAATTCATCTATATGATAAAACGGTTTAACCTGAATGTCTTCTGGAGAATTCCAAATTACGGTTTCGTTATAATCTGCTCCATCTAATTCAAACTGAATTTTTTGTTTCCATTGTTTGGATGAAATCGGATTAAAATCGTCGAATAGGGTAGTAGCCATTGGGTTTGTGTGCTTTTTTCTGATTATTCTTTTGTGTCTTGAATGGTATCTCCTTCAAATTGAATGATGTAAATATCTTCGCTATCTTTTTTCATGTAATATTTTTCGCGAGCATATTTTTCTATTTGTTCAGGATTTTTAAGCTGCTTGATCTGTTCCTGATCTTTCTTTATTTCGTCCTGATAATATTTTTTGTTGTCTTGTAGTTCATTAATCTGTCCGTCAAGGAAACGGTGATCAAAATAGGAGTAATTGTCTAAAAATAACATCCAGACTACAAAAAATAGTAAAACCCAAACATATTTATTGCTCAGTAATTTAAACCAGCGTTTGCCTTTATATGGATTTTTTAATTTCATTTTCTCTTTAAACTGATTACTTCTTATAATTTCGATCGGTGTTCTAGCCCCGATGGAGCCGATATCCTTTTTATGTCCGCCGCGGCGGACATAAAAAGATAAAGGCGAGAGCGGGAAATAGCTCCTAATTTTTATGGAATAAATTTACGATAAAAATTATGAAATTCGTTGATTAATTACAGCCCGGACTACATCGATGGCTACAGTATTGTATTTATCATTAGGAATGATGATGTCTGCAAAAGCTTTTGAGGGCTCGATAAATTGCTCGTGCATAGGTTTTAAGGTGTTTTGATAACGGGTTAAAACCTCGTCGATATCACGTCCGCGTTCTGAAATATCACGTTTTAAACGGCGAATTAATCTTTCGTCAGAGTCAGCATGCACGTAAACTTTAACATCAAAAAGATCACGAAGCTCCGGATTGGTCAAAATTAAGATTCCTTCGACAATCATTACTTTTCTTGGATGCGTTGATACCGTATCGTCTGTTCTGTTATGTTGTATGAAAGAATAAACAGGCTGATCGATAGTTTCGCCTTCTTTTAATGCTTTTAAATGTTTTACCAATAATTCAAAATCGATCGCACGCGGATGATCAAAATTGATTAATGCTCTTTCGTCGAACGACAAATTATGGGTTTCTTTATAGTAGGAATCCTGAGAAATTACGCCAACTTCTGTGTCTGGTAATTCGTTCATAATTTGATGTACTACTGTTGTTTTTCCACTTCCTGTTCCTCCTGCAATTCCAATAATGAGCATATATTTTTTGTTTGATATTTGTTTGGCAAAAATAATAATTTAAGTGAAGTACTAAACATATTATGTAATTTAACCATATAAGTAATGTAAGTAAATTTAAGCAGCAAAATATTTAAGTAAAAAGGTACTTAACTGAACTTATATTACTTATATGGTTAAAAGATTGTGACTTATATGGTGAAAAACATAAAAAAAATCCCGAAAGTAGAACCTTCGGGATTTAGTGCAATCAGTATAGTTTATAAAAAATATTCTGAATTTAGTAAGCACGTAAAATTATTTATTCTTTTTTGCTTTTATCATCATTTCAAGCTGATCCCAAAGTTCTTCCGGAATTGCTTCTAATAAATTAAATTGTCCTGCGCCTTTTAGCCATTCGCCACCATCGATCGTGATAACGTCGCCATTTACATAAGCAGAAAAATCAGATACTAAATAAGCTGCTAAATTGGCCAATTCCTGATGATCACCTACACGTTTCAATGGTACTTTTTTCGCCATGTCAAATTTTTCGGCAAGATCTCCGGGTAATAATCTGTCCCACGCTCCTTTTGTTGGGAATGGTCCCGGTGCAATGGCATTAGAACGGATTCCGTATTTTGCCCATTCTACAGCTAAACTGCGTGTCATGGCCAAAACTCCGGCTTTTGCAGTAGCACTTGGTACAACATATGCTGAACCTGTCCAGGCATAAGTGGTTACGATGTTTAATATTGTAGCCGATGTTTGTTTGGTATCGATCCAGTGTTTTCCAAAAGCGAGTGTACAGTTTTTTGAACCTTTTAATACGATATCTATAACAGTATCAAATGCATTTGCAGATAAACGTTCAGTTGGAGAAATGAAATTTCCGGCAGCATTGTTCAAAAGAACATCTACTTTTCCAAAAACTTTTAAGGTTTCCTGAAGCATATTTTCTACTTCTTCATAATGACGAACGTCACATTGAAGCGGTAAACATTTTCCTCCGGTTTCAGTTTCAAGTTCGGTGGCCGTATTTTTTAGCTTTTCTAAATCTCTTGAAGTAATGGCTACCTGAGCACCTAATTCTAAGAAATATTTGGTCATTGCTTTTCCTAAACCGCTTCCGCCGCCTGTTACTACTATGACTTTACCTTTTAAAGCGTCATCTCTTAACATTTTATCTGTATAGCTCATATTTTTTTTCTTTTTATTACAATATTAATTAAATAAATAGGATGCACGCATAATAATGTTATAAAATTTTGATAAACTTTATATATCACATAATTTTTTTGCTGCTGATTCTAAAGTGAAATTGTCTTTAGCAAAGCAAAAACGTATTAAATTTTGGTCTTTATGATCTGAATAAAAAGTAGAAATTGGGATGGCAGCAACGCCATGGTCTGTAATTAGTTTTTTGCAAAAAGTAACATCATCATCGTTTGAAATGTTCGCATACGAAGCCACCTGAAAATAAGTTCCCTCGCAAGGTTTTAGTTCAAAACGGCTATTTTGAAGCAGTTTCTGGAAGTAATCTCGTTTTTCCTGATAGAATTTTCCAAGCAAATTGACATCAACAATATTTAAATATTCACTTATGGCAGCTTGAGAAATACTATTTACGCTGAAAACCAGAAATTGATGTACTTTTTTGATTTCTTTCATTAAATGTTCTGGCGCAACGGTGTAACCAATTTTCCAGCCTGTAATATGAAATGATTTTCCGAAAGAAGAAACCATGATACAACGGTTTAAAAGGAAATCTTTTGTATGGGCCGAAATATGTTTTTCTTCGAAAGTAATATATTCGTAGACTTCATCAGATAAAACAATAATGTCCGGATGTTTTGAAAGTAATTTTTCCAGTTCAAGAAAATCAGCTTCAGCTAAAATTTTTCCTGTTGGATTATGAGGATTATTAATGATGATCATCTTGGTTTTTGATGAACACGCTTTTTCTATCGTTTCCCAATTTGGTGTATAATCATCGTTTAAAGCTACACGAACGGGTTTTGCGTTGCAAAGCAATACAGGAGATTCATATGAATCATAACTTGGATCCAGAATTACAACTTCATCTCCTGTTTTTACCAAAGCTAATATCGAAGTAAAAATTCCCTGAGTTGCTCCGGCAGTTACCAAAAGTTCCAAATCAGAATTGATCGTTCTGTTGTAAGAACTCTGAATTAAATTTGCAATCTGATTCATCAACGGCGGAAAACCTGCCATTGGTGTGTATTGATGTACGTTTTCCTTAGCTAATCTTGCCAGAATATCTGTTAGTCTTTCATCAACCGGAAAGTTAGGAAATCCCTGCGAAAGATTAATGGCATTATATTCCGTTGCCATTTTAGACATGACCGTAAAAATGCTGGTGGTTACGTTTGGAAGTTTGCTCATGAAAATCTATAATTACTTTTATAAAGATAGCTTTTTTATGATAATTTTAATTTCTTTTTCTGAAACGAATATTTTTCTAAAAAGAGAATCTATAGCTTATTAGTTTATAGTTATAGGTAGAGAATAAAGAACTCTAACTTGCTTGTTATTTTGTATTCCAGGACTCCATTTAGGGGATTTTCTTAAAATGCGAATAGCTTCAGCACCAGTTTGGTGACCAATATCTCTTAAAATTTTGATATCAGTTAATGAACCATCTTTTTCTATTATAAACGTCACATATATTTTTCCCTTTAGATTATCTGTTGTGATTCTATAATTTTGTTTGAAGAATTTATAAAATGCTTCTTGACCTCCGGGAAATTCAGGTTTTACATCTATTCCTGCTGTGTTGTAAATATTATTGTCATCATTAGGAATAGCTCCTTGTGGCGGAGGTGTATTGTTAGGCTCGTCTATGATAAGAACGTCGTCTTTTTTAATAGTTTGAGAAGATACATTTTGTGCAAAGCAAATCAAAATTAGAAATAAAAACTTTTTCATTATGATGGTTTTAAAGTTAGTTTACATTTTATGTATAATAAAAATCGTAGGCCTGTTATGTAAATCAACTTTTAATTTTTTCCAGTCAGCAACACGCATGGTTTTAATAAATTCTGTAGGCAATGTAATATCAGTCGCAATACAAAGATGCGTTGAGGGATTTACGATTTGTAAAATATCTTCAACTAATTTATTATTTCTATATGGGGTTTCAATAAAAATCTGAGATTGGTTTTTATCCTGAGATAATTTCTCAAAGTGTTTCAAAGCCGATTTTTTCTCATCTTTATCAATTGGCAAATATCCGTTGAAAGTAAAGCTTTGACCGTTCATTCCGGAAGCCATCATGGCAAGTAGGATGGAAGACGGACCAACTAAAGGCACAACCTGAATTCCTTTTTCGTGTGCCAATTTTACAATTACAGCACCGGGATCAGCAACTCCGGGACAACCTGCTTCGCTCATTAAACCTACATTTTTTCCTTCTAATAAAGGTTTGATGAAGTTTAAATGCTCGCTTGGTTCAGTACGTTTATTAAGTGTGAAAAGTATTAGTTCTGATTGCTTTTTCTCAGGAGAAACTGCTTTTATTGATTTTCTGGCCGTTTTCTCGTTTTCAACAATATAATGATCTATAAAATCGATACTTCTTTTTACGGTTTGAGGCAAAACATCCATAGGATCGCTTTCGCCCATTGTGGTTGGAATTAAATATAATTTTCCTAGAAGTTTCATTTGTGATGGTTTAGTATTAAAAGAAAAATGTACTTCAATTATCAGTTAAGTAATTAAAATACATTAAAATTATGAATGTTTTTCGATAAGTTTTGTGGCAATTATTTCGGCAGCTTCGTCTAACATTTGATAAACACTGTCGAAACCATTTGCAGCTCCGTAATAAGGATCTGGAACATCTACGTTTTCGTCCGGAAATAATTCGTTTAAAATAAGATGTACTTTATTTTTGTGTTCCGGAGTTTTGGCTAACTGAATGACGTCCCGGTAATTTGAACTATCCATAACATAGATATAATCAAATTCTTCAAAATCAGCTGTTTTAAATTGTCTGCCTTTTTGACCGTCAATACACAGGCCATTTTTTTGAGCTACTGCGATAGAACGTTTGTCCGGAGAATGACCCACGTGCCATGATCCGGTTCCTGCAGAATCAACTATAAAGTTTTTAGGTAATTTTGATGCTAAAATACCTTCGGCTAAAGGTGATCTGCAAATATTTCCCAAACAAACCATTAAAATTTTTACTGGCATGATTCGCGTTTATAGCGTTAATTTTTTGTTGATGTCTTCGACAAATTTCTTGAATTGTTTGTCTGTAGAAACTAAATTGTCAACCGTTTTACAAGCGTGCAATACGGTAGCGTGATCACGATCTCCAATTTGTGAACCAATGTTTGCCAAAGAAGCTTTTGTAAATTTCTTTGCAAAAAACATAGCCAATTGTCTTGCCTGAACCACGTGCCTCTTTCTGGTTTTAGATTGAAGTGTTTCAATATCCAACTGAAAATAATCTGACACAATTTTTTGAATATAATCGATAGAGATTTCTCTCTTTACGTTTTTAACAAATTTCTCTACAACGCTTTTTGCCAATTCAATCGTAACTTCTTTTTTGTTGAAAGATGATTGTGCGATTAACGAAATAATTGCGCCTTCAAGTTCTCTCACATTCGATTTAATATTGCGGGCAACATATTCGATAATATCTTCTGGCATCTCAACACCATCACGATAAAGAATATTTTTTAAGATCGAAATTCTGGTTTCGTAATCTGGCTGGTGTAATTCAGCAGATAATCCCCATTTAAAACGAGATAGCAAACGTTGTTCAATATCCTGCATATCAACAGGAGCTTTGTCCGAAGTCAAAATTACCTGCTTTCCGTTTTGGTGCAAATAATTGAAAATATGGAAAAATACGTCCTGAGTTCCTGATTTTCCGGATAAAAACTGAACATCATCAATAATCAAAACGTCGATTAATTGGTAAAAGTGAATGAAATCATTACGATTATTCTTTTTAACCGAATCAATATATTGTTGTGTGAAAATCTCGGCAGAAATATATAAAACCGTCTTTTCAGGATATTTGTCTTTTACTTCAACACCTATAGCATGTGCTAAGTGTGTTTTTCCTAAACCAACTCCACCAAAAATCAATAACGGATTAAAAGATGTTCCTCCAGGTTTATTGGCAACTGCCATACCTGCAGAACGAGCTAAACGGTTTGAGTCTCCTTCAAGGAAATTGTCAAAACTATAATTAGGATTTAACTGTGATTCAATTTTTAAGTTTCTGATTCCCGGAATTACAAAAGGATTCTTAAGTTCAGGATTCAGGTTTTTAAAAGGAGCATCAACCTCTTGCGGTTTCATTGGCACTCTGTTGGAACTTGGCAGCTGCTCGGTAAAAGGCTGTTTATTTCCATAAGTGTTCTCCATTTTAATTTTATAGAGTAACTTTGCGTTTTTTCCCAGTTCTTTGGTAAGCGCAACTTTCAATAATTTTACGTAGTGTTCTTCTAACCATTCGTAGAAAAATTTACTTGGTACTTGAATATATAACGCGTTGTCGGTTAGCTCAACTGATTTGATTGGTTCGAACCAAGTTTTATATGCTTGATCTTGAATATTGTCTTTTATAAAGGACAAACAGTTTTCCCATACCGATTGAGCAGTTTTAGTCATAGATTCAGATAAATTTTTTTATTATTGATAAAGATTCTCCTAATAAAAAAGGAGCAATTTTATTCCGTATTTCGGGATAACAAATATGTGAACAAATTTCTGTAAAAAAAAATATTTTGGCCTCTAATTTTATAAAAAAAAGTTGTAAGTGAACTTTTTGAATTTAAATTTTTTTAATATATAACTAATGAAAAATCATCAAACGCAAGTGCGTGTTCGTTACTCAGAAACCGATCAAATGGGAGTCGTTTATCACGGTAATTATGTCCCTTATTTTGAGATAGGACGCGTGGAATGGCTTAGAAACAAAGGGATTTCGTATAAAAGCATGGAAGAAAGCGGAATTGGTTTGCCTATTGTTTCGATGCAAATAAATTATAAAAAATCAGCACGCTATGATGAGCTTCTTACAATTCATACTACTTTCAAAAGTCAATCCTCAGTCAAGATTGAATTTGACTGTGAGATTTATAATGAGGCGAATGAGTTATTAACAACTGCGGTGTTTATTTTAGTATTTATTTCGTTAAAATCGGGTCGCCCAACTGCCCCTCCGGATTATATTTTAGAATTGTTTAAAACACTTGAATAATTGTTAAAATGAGATAGCTTTTTATATCAATTTATATAATTTTAATATCGATTTCAAACATTAAATCAAAAATGTCGAATACTGATTCGGCATTTTTTTTGCGCGTTTTTGTTTTGATTTTGCCAATTGGTAAACCTGAATCTTCGTCAATTTCCATTTCCTGAGACGTGATTTCCAGCTTTTTTTCTTTGATGACCCGCATTACTTTGTTCATGTTTTTATAATCAAAAGAGATTAAAAAGTGAACATCAATTGTTTTTTCGATAATCTCACAAACTTCAAGAGTCATTTGCGCTGTTGTTTTATAAGCGGCAATTAATCCTCCAACACCTAATTTTATTCCTCCAAAAATTCGAACTACCACTACAAGAACGTTGGTGAGGCCAAAAGATTGTATTTGTCCGTAAATTGGTGCTCCGGCAGTATTGCTTGGTTCGCCATCATCATTGGCGCGATACGAGATTTTTGGCGCTGTGCCCAATTGGTATGCATAACAATAATGTACGGCGTGCGGATGTTGTTTTTTTAAGATTTCGATGATAGGTTTTACTTCATCTTCATTATTTATAGGAAAGGCATAACCAAAGAACTTGCTTCCTTTTTCTTTAAAAAGCACTTCTTCAGATTCAAAAGCTATGGTTTTATAGGTGTCTTCGTATTCCAAAAGTAAAATTCTAAATTATGTTTAATGTTTTTTTGCTGAGTTAATTTTACCGCAAAGACGCCAAGGTTTTTTAATTTGATGGCTTTATAAACACAAAGTTCGCAAAGCTGGAATCAACTCAAAGCTTTGCGAACTTTGTGTTTTCTCAACATACAGTTAGATGAAAAACTTAGCGCTCTTTGCGGTTAATCACATCAATAATTGTAAGTCGTTGACAAAGTATACGTTAGTTACAATATCTTTTTCTCAAATAAATCAACTACATCTTCCTGACCAACTTGTAAATTCCAAACATGGAAACCTAAAGCCGCGGCTGAATCTGTGTTTTCTTTTTTATCATCGACAAACAAAGTACGCTTTGGCGATAATTCGTGTTTGTTGATCAGGTATTGAAAAACTTCTGCGTTTGGTTTACGCATTCCAATTTCAAAAGAAAAATAAACTTTTTCAAAGCATTGATAAAAGTCGCTGTAAAACGAAATGCCGCTTTTGTTTTCGAAAGTCGCAATATGAATAGAATCTGTATTGCTCAATAAAAACAAACGGTATTTTTTTGAAAGCATTTGTAGAAACTCTAATCGATATAAAGGGAAGTCTGCTAAAACGGCATTCCAGGCTTTTAGGATTTCTTCTATCGAAGCATTTGGTAATTCTTTCTGAAAACCTGCCACAAAATCATCATGCGATATATCTCCGGTTTCGAACAAAAGATTCAAGCGGTCCAATTCTGCATTCCATTCTGTCATGCCCAATTGCTGCAATCCTGAAATGGTCGCTTGTTTATCTAAATTGATAAAAATATCTCCAAAATCAAAAATTATAGTATCAATCATGATTTCTAATGTTTAGTAATTCGTCGCTTAGAATGTAAGTTTTGGTTGGATTGTTCTTTTGAATAATTGGTGCTTTAGTTCCTTTTCCAAAAGAAGTATTTCCAATAAAAATCCGGGCTTCATCCCAAATATTCTGATCTATAAAAGATTGTAAAGTTTGCAATCCACCTTCAATAATAATAGATTGAATTTGGTTTTGATGTAAAACAGCCAAAATTTGAGGTATTATATTTTGATTAAAATCAATTACTTCAAAGTTAGTGTTTTCTGCTGAAACGTTGGTTTCAGATTTTGTAAATACAATCGTTTTTACCGTATTGTCAAAAACAAAACTGTCTTTTGATATGCGATTATTTTGATCCAGAACAACTCTTACCGGATTGTTTCCTGACCAGTCTCTGGTGTTTAACTTCGGATTGTCGTCGATTACAGTTTGGGTTCCTGCTAAAATAGCTTGTTCTTCGCTGCGCCATTTATGAACCAATTGCCTTGAATACGTATTGGTAATCCAAACCGGTTTTCGATCCTGACCGATTTCTTTTTCGGGAGACAGAAAACCATCCTGACTTTCGGCCCATTTCAATATTATATAAGGTCTTTTTTGCTCGTGAAAAGTAAAAAAGCGTTTGTTGAGTTCGTGGCATTCTTTTTCTAAAACACCAACAGTTACATTCGCTCCGGCAGCAATTAATTTTTTAATGCCGTTTCCCGCTACTCTTTCGTTAGGATCAACGGTTCCAACAACGACATTCGGAATTTGATGTTCTATTATTAAATCGCAGCACGGAGGTGTTTTGCCAAAATGGCTGCAAGGTTCCAGGCTTACATAAATAGTAGCTTTTTTTAATAATGATTTGTCTTTTACAGATCGAATGGCATTTACTTCGGCATGTGGTTCTCCGGCTTTTTTGTGCCAGCCTTCGCCAATGATTTGATTTTCGTAAACAATTACGCTACCCACCATCGGATTAGGATATGTAGTTCCAAAGCCATTTTCTGCCAACTTTATGCAGCGTTTTATGTATTTTTCATGTATATTCACGGTACAAAAGTAGTTATTTTTGTTTAGTTCGATAGTTAACGATATTGTTAAGAAACTATCAAAAAAGTATTTTTACTTTTGTAATACAATACACGAATATAGAAAAATGGAAAATTGGATTATCAGGACAATTAAAAAAGAAGACAATCAGGCAGTTGCTCAATTAATACGATCGGTTTTTGATGAAATGGAAATTCCGAAAGTAGGTACAGCGTACGAAGATCCTTATTTAGATTTAATGTTTGAAGAATATAATAAACCACAGTCAGTTTATTTTGTCGTTGAAAATGGAGGCAAAATTGTGGGCTGTGCAGGAGTTGCACCGCTTGAAAATGGAGATCCTGAAATATGCGAATTGCAAAAGATGTATTTCCTGCCAGAAACCCGTGGTTTAGGAATTGGAAGCAAAATGATGGATAAATGTTTAGAGCAGGCAAAAGATTTTGGTTTCAAAAAATGTTATATCGAGACAATGCCTTTTATGCATGCTGCTCAAAAATTATATAAAAAATCCGGTTTTGAATATCTAAATGCTCCTTTAGGAAATACGGGGCATAGTTCTTGCCCAGTGTGGATGTTGAAAAACCTATAAGTTTACTATGAAAAAAATAATACTTCCGTTTTTGTTGTTCTCGATTTTGTTTTCCTGCAAAGACGGTAAAGTAATAAAAACTCAAGGAGCTCAAACTCCGCTTAAGAATCAAGTTGTTAAAGATTCGGCTGTAAATGATGAAGTTGTTGTAGAGGAGGATGTTAAAAACGATTTTGAAATTTTATTGCCAGATGGTTACAGAGATGATCAGGGGCAGAACCCGGCTAATTCCTTGAATAAAGACTGGATTGATTTGTTTGAGCAAAATGGAACTTACTATTTAGGAAAAACTGATTTTACGATCGAAAAAGGATATGATGAATGTGTTGGAGATTCTACAAGATCAATTGTTTCTAAAAATAAATCGGTTTTGTTTATGGATTATCCGAAATTGAAGTTGGGAAAAATAAAGTTTTTGAAATTGGCTAAAAACAAAATCTGGCCAAACGAAAAAGTAACTTTGAAATTCGAAAATGCTGATTATGTTTTTAGAGCTGAAGGAAAAGTGCTTTCGACTGAAAAAAGAATTTTAGATGATAATAAAGAGGAAATTTATAAAAAAGTAGAAAACTATAAGTTGTTTTTGAAAACAAATAACGGCCCTGAAAAATTGCTTTTGCAAGTAGAGACTTTCAATGATACTTTTGTTGAATTGCTTTTTGCCGGAGATATTGATAATGATGGTAAACTGGATTTTATTTTTGGTGCTAACAGAGATTATGAGGAAACACGCGTAATGTTATTTCTTTCTTCGAAGGCAGAAAATGAAGAACCGGTAAAAAAGGTTTCTGAGTTAGCTATTCAGTTTGATTGCTAGAATCGTAAACTAAATTGATTGTTGAAAAAAGATAGATTAAAATATTTGCTTAAAAATTGAGGCATTAAAATAAACTCAAAATGAGAATCAAACAATATAGGACTCAATTTATAAAAGAATTATCGCCTTTTTATGACGCTTATGAAGCTGAGAGTTTTTTTTATTTAATATTAGAGGATAAACATAAATTGCGTCAGATAGATTTGGCATTGAATCATGAATTAACTTTTTCTGAAAGTGATTTTGCTGTCTGGGATTTATTATTAGCGCAATTAAAAAAGGAAGTTCCGATTCAGTATTTGTTGGGGAAAACTAATTTTTACGGATTGGATTTTGAAGTCAATGAAAATGTTTTGATCCCAAGACCGGAAACCGAAGAATTGGTAGAATGGATTGTCAATGAGAATTCTAAAGTTGATAAGGCTAAAACAATTAAAATTCTGGACATAGGAACCGGGAGTGGCTGTATTGCCATTTCGTTGGCAAAAAATATTCCGAACGCTCAGGTTTATGCGATGGATGTTTCGAAAAAAGCAATAGAAACAGCGAAGCGAAATGCAGTGAACAATAAAACGGATGTTACTTTTATTCTTCAGGATGTTTTGAATGCAGAAGAACTGAAATGTAATTTTGATATTATAGTTTCGAATCCGCCGTATGTGCGTAATTTAGAAAAAGAAGAAATCAAGAAGAATGTGCTGGATTATGAACCGCATTTGGCGCTTTTTGTAGAAGATAATGATGCCTTGGTTTTTTATCGAAAGATAGCTGCGTTGGCACAAAATAATCTGTTAGAAAACGGGCAATTGTATTTTGAAATCAATCAGTATCTAGGATGTGAAATGAAAGATTTATTAGAAAAAATGAATTTTGAAAACATCGAATTGCGAAAAGATATTTACGATAATGATCGCATGATTTTTGGTAAGGTTTCTAAAACTTTGTAGTTTTTTTTAAAGTATTACCTGAAAGATCTTAAAAAAATGAAACTTCTAACCTAGCCCCGATTGCAGTGGAAATCCTTTTATTTTTTTTTCTTTAAAAAAATAAAAGATTGAAATGAAAAGCGGGACAAGTTGTCTTTTGAATGATTGATTTCTGCTTCAAATATTTAAGAAACCGAAAACTAAAAATTGGGACCGAAAACTAAAAAATTATTCGTAACGCAAAGCTTCGATTGGATCTAGTTTTGAGGCTTTTATAGCAGGATATAAACCCGAAACAATCGCAACGGTAAAACTGGTTGCAAATGCTGCAAAAATGGCTACCCACGGAATCACAAATGCAAAACTCATTGCGGTTGCAATGGCAAAACCTAAAAGTATTCCGATTATAATACCAATCAAACCTCCAATTTGTCCTATAAGTAAAGTTTCGATAAAAAACTGAAAAGCAACTGTTGATCTTTTTGCTCCTAAAGCTTTACGAACGCCTATTTCGCGTGTACGCTCTGTAACCGAAACGATCATTATATTCATTAATGCGATTGAAGATCCTAAGATGGTAATCACGCTGATGATCCAGGATGCCCAGCCTAAATATTTTGTAATGCCTAAAATACGATTGATTAAATCATCGCTACGGCCAATTCCGAAATTGTTGTCGCGTGTTGGGCTTAATTTTCGTACGCGTCGCATGGTGCTTGTTGCATTATCTATGGCTTCATCCAGCAATTCTTTTTTAGCTACCATTACGCTCATTGTGTAATTGATATTTGGGGCAGTAAATAAAGAACGTGCTACCTGAATTGGAATTAAAACGCGTAAATCCTGACTATTGCCAAACGTTGATCCTTTTTCTTTTAGTACGCCAATAACTTTAAAACGCGCGCCACGAATGGAAATTATTTTATCTATTGGATTTACATCTTTTAATAATCCTTTTTCGAAATCAGATCCTACAACACAAGAATAGGTATTATTATCGATGTCGAATTGATTGAAACTGCGGCCCAGATTTATTTCTAAACCCGAGTTGGAGATAAAATGTTCGTCGACACCCAAAATCTGGATTTCCGGATCGGTTTTTTTCTCCAGATATTTTACTTCTGCCGTTCGGGTTGCGGTAAAGGATAAAGAAGTTTCGGTAAAAGGATATTTGTATTTGTTTTTGAAAGCAACGGCTTCAGGGTACGAAATAATTGGATTTACAATTTCACGCTCGTTACTTCCTCTGTTTTTAAGGTTGTTTTCGTATTGGTTAATGTTGAAGGTATTGGCTCCCATAGAAGCAAAATTGGTCGAAATGGTGTTTTCCAGTGCTGTTACAACGGTTAAGATTCCCACCAAAGCGGTAATCCCGATAGCGATAATTAATACGGTAAGAATAGTACGCAATAATTGTGTTTTGATAGAACCAAAAGCAATTCGGATATTTTCTTTAAATAATTTTAGCATCATGACCAATTTGTCACGAAAATACGTTTTTTGTTACAAGTTTGTTTTCGAACTGGCATTATTTATTTTAAAAAATAAGATATTTGCAGACGATTTAGGATTAGTAGTAAATCTAAAATCCCAATATAATTAATGTAAAAGAGTTTATGAAGTAAGATTAGAAAATAATCTAAAATCTAAAATCTAAAAATCTAAAATCAGAAAAATGGCTTCGAAACCAAGCATACCACAAGGAACAAGAGATTTTTCGCCTGCAGAGGTGTCAAAACGTCAATATATTATTCAGACTATAAAAAATAATTTCGAGAAATTTGGTTTTCAGCCAATCGAAACGCCTTCGTTTGAAAATTCAGATACCTTAATGGGGAAATATGGAGAAGAAGGTGATCGTTTAATTTTTAAAATATTGAATTCAGGTAATTTTTTCTTTAATAAAAATAAAATTGAATTACCGGAATCTATTGAAGCATTGCAAACTAATTCTGCAGAAACAATAGATTTGAATCAGAGAATTGAACTGAATAAATTTACCGGAAAAATTTCAGAGAAAGCATTGCGTTACGATTTGACTGTTCCGTTTGCAAGATATGTGGTACAGCACCAAAACGAAATTGAGTTTCCTTTTAAGAGATATCAAATTCAACCGGTTTGGAGAGCTGACAGACCTCAAAGAGGACGTTACAGAGAATTTTATCAATGTGATGCCGATGTTGTTGGTTCTAAATCATTATGGCAGGAGGTAGAATTGGTTCAATTATACGATACTGTTTTTACATCCTTGGGTTTAGAAGGTGTGACGATTAAAATCAACAACAGAAAAATATTATCTGGAATTGCCGAAGTTATTGGAGCATCTGATAAATTGATCGATTTTACAGTAGCTCTTGATAAGCTGGATAAAATTGGTGAAGATGGTGTGAAAAAAGAGATGATCGAAAAAGGTATCGATGAAAAAGCTTTGGTTAAAGTTCAGCCGCTTTTTAGTTTTACAGGATCATTTTCAGATAAAATCGCTCAGCTTTCAGATTTATTAGCTGAATCTGAGGAAGGAATGAAAGGAGTAGAGGAACTGAAATTTATTTGTGACAATGTGGCAACTTTAGGTTTGGCGACAGCAACATTAGATCTTGATGTAACGCTGGCTCGTGGATTGAATTATTATACGGGAGCAATTTTTGAAGTAGCGGCACCAAAAACCGTTTCGATGGGTTCTATTGGCGGTGGCGGAAGATACGATGACTTAACGGGTATTTTTGGTTTAAAGAATATGAGCGGCGTTGGAATTTCTTTTGGTTTAGACCGAATTTATTTGGTTCTGGAAGAATTACAATTGTTCCCGGAAACTGTTGCAGCGACATCAAAAGCATTGTTTATCAATTACGGAGATGCCGAGGCTTTGTACGCTTCGCAGGCGATCCAGAAGCTGAGAAAAGAAAATATAAAAGTAGAATTGTATCCTGATAATGTAAAAGTAGGGAAACAGTTTCAATATGCAGATAAACGCTTGATTCCGTTTGCAGTAATTGCAGGCGATCAGGAAATTGCAAACAATTCTTATTCGCTTAAGAATCTGGTTTCAGGAGAGCAGATTTCTGTAGATTTTGAAGGGTTGAAAAATGCTTTGTTGGCTTAAGGATTTAACCGCAAAGATTCTGTGTTGATTTCCAATTTTAAATCTTAATTTTTATTAATTTTGTTTTTCAAGACAGTCATTGAGCTAGTCTCTATAGCGTGCTAAACCTTATGTGTTTTCACGCTATTT
>NZ_JBKQBJ020000027.1:0-28080 GCF_046825355.2 Flavobacterium sp. C3NV
CGTGTTATTGGTAGCGGTAATCGCATAAGAAGTTCCTGTAATTCCTCCCGTGATTACTCCGCCTGCTCCTACCAACAATCCTGTTGGGGTTGAAGTATAAGTCAGGTTTGAATCGTAAACACTTAAAATATTACTTGCCGCTGCACTACAGCTTTCGGCTGTTACCACAACAGTTGGCGTTGCTGGCAATGCATTTGCTGAAACTGTTGCGCTGGCTGAATTATTACCCGTCGGGTCATCAACATTAGATGATGTGATTGTTGCAGTAGTAGAATAAGATCCAGAAGCTTTAACTTTAGCTGTAATTGTAAGTACAGCACTTGCACCATTATCTAAACTAGAAATAGTCCATATACCGGTACCACTATTATAAGAAGTTCCTGTTGGCGCCACTGAAGAAACATAATCATATCCAGAAGGTAATTTGTCAGTTACAGAAACACCTTCAGCATTTGATGGTCCTGAATTTTTAGCCGTTACGGTAAAAACAACGTTTGAACCTACACACTGGCTAGGTACATCCACTTTGTTTTCGACTGCAACATCACTACAAAGTGTTACAGCGATAGGTGTCGATTGCGAGCTAATCCCACAAGACAAAGTTGAAATTACCGTATAAGAACCTGTTTTAGTAACCGTTATAGTATTAGATGTTTGCCCTGGCATGACCGTACCATTATAACGCCATTCGTATGGACTAAATCCAGCGTCCGTCGTTAATGTTGCTGATTGTTTTAAGCAATTAGTTCCATTAATATAAGTTTCCTTTGGAGGTGTTGGTTGTTGTGCAAAATTAGAAAAAAATGCCGCCATCGAATAACCACTACCTTGTTGCGCTATAGAGACTGTAAGCTTTGAATTACTAGAAATAGAAATAACATTAGGATTACCTATTTGATCTCTATTGAAATCTATTATATACCAATCAGTCGTTCCTAACTTTCGACGAGGACCTAGATTAATAGGAGTAGCGGAATTAAGAGTAACTACATCTGTTGAACTTTTTAAAAGCACATAACCAAAATAATCTAATGAATTACTAGTATACCCTAAAAAAGAAGATGTTTCAACAAAAACAGACCCACCACAAGCCGATACCGGGGCAATTGTCGATATATCAACTTCACAAGTCTGCCCAGTACCAGAATAAACTGCCACATTATTATTAGCTAAAATTCTTGATGATGTAAATTGATTTCCGGAAACACCATTTTTAAAAGTATGAAAACTACCTGCATTAGGTAAGTTTATCGTTATTGGCGACCCTGATATTTCTGCACCTGTAGTCGCATCAAAAGTATTTATTGTTAGTACTGTACCAGGTTTGGTTGCTACAACAGTAGTCTGCTCTGTAGTATCATTACCTTTTCCTCTTTCAATGAAATATTCCGTACCCAAAACAGATACTGGGGGCAATTGATCAAAAGTTCCATCTCCGCATCCTCCAGGCACATCTATTCTCATACCTGTATTCATTACAACAGGTCCGCCCGATGACTCAACTAAGTCACCTATATCTGCATTAAATAAATAACTTTCTCCAGCTTTTAACGTTGTTAAGAGAGCTCCTTTTAATTTTACTTGTGTACCATCATTAATCGCCATAACACTGTAAATAGGTCGATCAGTAGCTGTAGCAGATGTAACATTACGATAATATCCAACCCTAAATTCTACTCCAATCCCTGCATCTCCAAAACTAGTTAATGAGGCATTTCCTTTAATTTTATCATCTCCACCACCACCTATGGCGTCAGATGCGACATTTCTTAAATTTACTGAAACTAAATCTTTACCAGTACCAGTATCAACAGTTGTCACTATAAGTCCTCTATTATCATAAACTTTACCAAGAAGGTTATATCCTAAAGCATCAGTATTAGGATCTCCTACAAATCTATAAACAGCAGGAGCCCCTTTTATAGTTGATAATTGAGTATTATCTACTGTAACGCCATTTTTTGTTAAAGGGACTAAATCACCCTTACTTGTCGTTATAGTAAATTTTACAGCAACAGTAGAATTAGTTGCGATTACAATTTCATTTGCTCTACTTAAATACTGCCATGGTGCTGGCGCTATATAATGCTTTTTAAAGAACTGAGCCGATGCATTATAATTAATAAATAACAAAAATAAAACTAAAGAGATTAGTCTAAATAATTTAGACTGACTAAGAGTAAAGTTACGCATAGACAACTGTGAATTTAAGAATAGAAATATTGAAAACCGAAGAACCTAATTTGGTTTTCAGTATTGGAAGCAGATACGATAAAATAAGGGAAATGGATTTTGCAGATCTTAAAAAAGTAATTTTAAGATTGTCACAAAAATAAAGTAGTTTTTGCACCATAAATGTATGTCGTTCAAGACACAAAAAGTGCCTTTAGGTTAAATTAGTAGTTTTGGAGGCGCGAAAGTATGCAAACACCTAATTACTAACTACTTTAGTCGACAAACTACTTAGATAAACGTTGAATTGCACTTTTTCTCGACAAAAATTAACCTTATAATACACAAAGCTTAACTATTCGATAATAAAACAGGAGAAATTTCTTAATTTTTTGACGTATTGTCGGTTTTTAAAGAAATTCAAGATAAAAATGTAAAAATCTTACAAATACTTAAAAAAAGAAAAATTAAATATTGTGTTTAAAAGAAAGAAAAATGCATTTTCCTTTCCTAAAATCACTCTAAAAATCTTACATTTCTTTTTAAGCCATCAAATTTTGTTCTTTTGATTGGGGAGTTTTTAAAAACGGCACGGAAAGTTTCTTCCGTGATCTCAATCCAGTCTTTTTTAGAAAAAGAAAGTAGTTCCGGATTTGGATTAAATAAGGGTTCCGAATGAGGTTTCGAGAACCGATTCCAGGGACAAACATCCTGGCAAGTATCACAACCAAACATCCATTCATCAAATTTTCCTTTCATTTCGTAAGGAATATTTTCTTTGAGTTCGATCGTGTAATAAGAAATACATTTACTACCATCAACAACATGAGGAGCAACAATTGCTTGTGTAGGACAAGCATCAATACAGGCAGTACAAGAACCGCAGTGATCTGTAGTAGCATGATCATATTCTAAATCCAGATCAAGAATAAGTTCAGCAATAAAATAAAAAGAACCTACTTTTTGAGTCAGCAGGTTGCCACTTTTACCTATCCATCCTAAGCCGCTTTTAGCTGCCCAGGCACGATCTAAAACAGGTGCCGAATCCACAAAAGCACGACCGGAAACATCACCTATATTTTCCTGAATAGCATGTAAAAATTCTTTGAGTTTCTCTTTGATTACAAAATGATAATCCTGACCGTAAGCATATTTTGAGATTTTAAAACTGTCTTCACTTTGGGTTTCTTCGGGATAATAATTTAGCAAAAGCGATACCACACTTTTGGCATCATCTACTAGCAAAGTTGGATCTAAACGCTTATCAAAATAATTCTCCATATAGGCCATCTGACCATGATGATTATTATTGAGCCATTTTTCAAGACGCGGAGCTTCTTCTTCCAGAAATCCAGCTTTAGAAATTCCGCAAGAAAGAAAACCAAGGCGTTTTGCTTCTGATTTTATAAATTTCGAATATGTCTCTTTTGCATTAATGCTCATCTTTTCAAGAATGAAACTTCTACTCCAACTGGTTTTAATGTAATTAAAGGATTGAACTGAACTACATCTGTATTGGATTTAATCTCGTATTTTTTAACAATTTGCGCAATAGTCAAACACATTTCATAAATAGCAAATCCCGATCCGATGCACATTCTGGGTCCGGCACCAAAGGGATAAAAATATTGCATGGAAAGTTTTTTCTCCTCTCCAAGAAATCGTTCCGGATTAAACTCATCCGGATTTGTCCAGTATTTTGGATTTCGATGCAATTCGTAGAAGGAAACACCAATTAAAGTTTCTTTTTTTATATGATAACCGGCAAGTGTATCATCGGCAACATTTTGTCTATCGGTGATCCAGGCAGGCGGATACAAACGCATTGATTCGTTTAAAACGGCATTCGTATATGTCATTTTCTGTAACTGCTCAACAAGATTATTTGTTTGAGATTCTATTTCGATAATCTCATCAAAAACCTTTTGTTGCATGTTAGGATTTTTCGATAAAAGATAAAGCGTAAAAGTCAAAGCATTTGCCGTAGTTTCATGCCCTGCAATAAATAAAACTTTAATTTCATCTACCAACTGACTCACAGACATCCCCTCTCCCGTATCTTCATAGCGGGTTTCCAGAAGCATATTGAGCAAGTCATTAATTTCTTCTTTCGAAGTCATTCTTTCTTCAATAATTTCCTGAATAATACTATTATTTTCTTCAGCCAGTTCCAGGTGTTTTTTTACCTGGCCGCTTAATGAAAACCACCATGCTTTATGCGGAAGTCTAATTTCTTTGATCAAAAAATTCTGGACTTCTTCAATAATAAATTTTATTCTGTTTAATTTTTCGTTTGAAATCGAAAGTTGAAATAATGATTTCGCCACCACATTAAAGGCTAACTGACTCATTACAGGAAAAAGATCTATTGGCTTTTCTTCGATTAGATCTTTTAATTCTGAAGCAATAGTCTGATTCATGTTTTCGATTAACTGATTCATCTTTTGCTTATGAAACGCAGGTTGAATTAATCTTCTTTGTTTCAGCCAAAAATCTCCATCAACAGTTAAAAGTCCTTTCCCTAAATATTTTGAAAGGTATACTGATTGAAATTTAGATTTATGATAATTCTTTTGATTCTTTTGTAAAATATACTGCGCAACTTCATTATCTCTTGACAAAATGATATGTTTTGAAACACCAATTTTAAGAGAAAAAGAATCGCCCAATTGATCAAAATATCTTTTATGAAACGGAATCGGGTTTTTACGCACTCCTTCTGCATCCAGAAAGAATCTCAATATCGAAAGCCTGTTCGGGTAATTATATTTTCTATTTTCAGACATTTTGATGACAATTAAAACAATCCGCCCTGAATGTTAGTGTTTAATTTCCCTAAATGCTTATAAGCTTTATCCGTTACTTCGCGACCACGCGGCGTACGCATGATAAATCCTTCCTGAATCAAGAACGGCTCATAAACCTCTTCGATAGTTTCACTGCTTTCAGATACGGCTGTTGCCAAAGTTGAAAGTCCAACAGGTCCGCCTTTAAATTTATTGATGATGGTCGATAAGATTTTATTATCCATTTCATCCAATCCATGAGCATCTACATTAAGTGCTTTCAAAGCATAACGTGCAATTTCAAGATCGATAGTTCCGTTTCCTTTTATCTGTGCAAAATCACGTACCCTACGTAACAATGCATTTGCAATACGAGGTGTACCACGACTTCTACCTGCTATTTCTATAGCAGCATCTAAAGAGATTGGCATTCTAAGTATAGAAGAACTTCTTTCGACAATACTAGTCAAAAGTTCTGTGGTGTAATATTGTAATCGTGATGAAATCCCGAAACGGGCACGCATTGGAGCAGTCAATAATCCTGAACGCGTTGTTGCACCAATTAAAGTAAAAGGATTCAAATTGATTTGAACTGTTCTGGCATTTGGACCAGACTCGATCATAATATCAATCTTAAAATCTTCCATTGCCGAATATAAATACTCTTCGACAATTGGACTTAAACGGTGAATTTCATCAATGAACAGAACATCTCTTTCATCAAGATTAGTCAAAAGACCAGCTAAATCACCAGGCTTATCTAAAACAGGACCTGAAGTAATTTTGATTCCTACTTCAAGTTCATTCGCTAAAATATTGGCCAAAGTAGTTTTACCTAATCCGGGAGGTCCATGAAAAAGTGTATGATCAAGTGCCTCACCACGTTGATTGGCCGCGGCAACAAAAACTTTTAAATTCTCTAAAACTTGATCTTGTCCGGCAAAATCATCAAATGACAGCGGACGTAATCTTTTTTCAAGATCTAATTCTTCTGGATTGTACCCATTTGTTGTGGGATCTAGGTTCTCATTCATTTTACAAAGATAGACAAAGTAATCAGTTTGTAAAATAGATAAAATCGTAAATAAAAAAAGGAAATTCCAATACCTTAAGCTCTAACTAAAAAATTCCAAATTCCAATAATATTAACATTTTTTGGAATTTGGAATTTTAAAATATTGGAATTTCTTAATCACTTAGATATTATACAAAAAGAAAGACCATCTTTTCAGATGGTCTTTCTTAAATATTTTTAGTGGTGTAAAACTTCTTCACCTTCTTTCATTGGTACATTTTGAGGAACAAAATCTACGTCGTGATTTGGGTTACTGTAGTCATATGGCCAACGGTATACATGAGGAATTTCACCTGGCCAGTTACCGTGAATATGTTCTACCGGAGTAGTCCACTCTAATGTTGTTGATTTCCATGGATTCTGAACTGCTTTCTTACCGTAGAAAATACTACTAAAGAAGTTGTACAAGAATACTAATTGGAACGCACCTCCTACAAGAGCAAATGTTGTAATTAAAACATTCACATTTTGTAAATCATCAAATAATGGGAAGTTTGTATTTGTATAATAACGTCTTGGTAAACCAGCTAATCCGATAAAGTGCATTGGAAAGAAAACTCCGTAAGCACAAACTGCTGTTACCCAAAAGTGAATATAACCTAAGTTTTTGTTTAACATTCTTCCGTACATTTTAGGGAACCAGTGGTAAATACCAGCAAACATTCCGTAAAGTGCAGAGATACCCATTACTAAGTGAAAGTGAGCAATTACAAAGTAAGTATCGTGAACGTTAATATCTAAAGTACTATCTCCTAAGATGATTCCAGTTAAACCTCCAGTGATGAAAGTAGAAACCATTCCGATAGAGAATAACATTGCAGGGTTGAATTGTAAGTTACCTTTCCATAAAGTTGTAATCCAGTTAAACGCTTTTACAGCAGATGGAATTGCAATCAATAAAGTAGTAAAGGTAAATACAGATCCTAAGAAAGGATTCATACCCGAAATAAACATGTGGTGACCCCAAACAATTGTAGATAAAAATGCAATTGCAAGAACTGACATAATCATCGCTCTGTATCCAAAGATTGGTTTACGAGAGTTCGTAGCCATAATTTCAGAAACAAGACCCATTGCTGGCAAGATTACGATATAAACCTCAGGGTGTCCTAAGAACCAGAATAAGTGCTCAAACAATACTGGAGAACCTCCTTGGTAATGTAAAACCTCTCCTGCGATATAAATATCAGATAAGAAGAATGATGTACCAAAACTTCTATCAAAAATCAATAATAAAGCTGCAGATAACAATACCGGGAAAGAGATAACACCAATAATCGCTGTTACGAAAAATGTCCAGATTGTAAGTGGAAGTCTAGTCATAGACATTCCTTTAGTTCTTAAGTTGATAACAGTTACGATGTAATTTAAAGATCCCATTAAAGAAGATGCAATAAAAATAGCCATAGAAACTAACCATAAAGTCATACCTGTTCCAGAACCTGGAATCGCTTGTGGTAAAGCACTTAATGGAGGATAAATTGTCCAACCTGCAGAAGCTGGTCCAGCTTCAACAAATAAAGAAGATAACATAATTACAGCAGACAAGAAGAACAACCAGTATGAAATCATGTTCATGAATCCAGAAGCCATATCTCTTGCTCCAATTTGAAGTGGAATAAGTAAGTTACTAAAAGTACCACTTAAACCAGCCGTTAGTACAAAGAATACCATGATGGTACCGTGAATTGTTACTAAAGCCAAATAAATATCATTTGCCATTACACCATCAGGTGCAAATTTATCTCCTAATAAAACATTAAAGATTTTAAAAGACTCCTCTGGCCATGCTAATTGCATTCTAAAAAGCAAGGACATTGCAATACCAATAATACCCATGATAATACCGGTAATTAAGTATTGCTTAGCAATCATTTTATGATCAATACTAAAAATGTATTTAGTAATGAACGTTTCTTTATGATGATGTTCGTGCTCGTGATCGTGTCCGTGATCGTGACCGTGCGCTTCTGCTGACATATATGTGTACTTTAAATTTTCTTAATAAATATTATTTCATAGCAACTTTAGCTATAGCTGCTTTAACAGTATCAATTACCGCTTTAACAGTATCTTTAGCTGTACTATCTGTAGTAGCTTTTGCTCCTTCAGCCGGTGCTTTAGCAGCTGCTGCCGCTTTAATATCCTGAGCTAAAGTAGTTTTTTCGCTTAACCATTTTTTATAATCTTCCGGAGTATCAACAACAACTTTCATTTGCATGTTGTAGTGAGAAGCTCCACAAATTTTATTACATAATAATAAATAATCAAATGTATAAGGATCTAAAGCTGTACCTCCTTTAGCAACTAACTCAACGCTTTTTTCAGCTCTAAGTTTGTTGATATTTGCAACTTTTTCCACCATAAAAGGCAACTCTCTGTATTCAGCAGTTGTATAAGTTGGAATAAAAGCAAACTCAGTAACCATTCCGGGAACACAGTTCATTTGCGCTCTAAAGTGAGGCATATAAGCTGAGTGTAATACGTCTTGAGAACGCATTTTGAAATGTACTTTTTTACCTTTTGGAATATGTAATTCAGAAACTACAATATCATCAGCCGAGTTTTTATCAGACATATCTACACCTAAAGTATTGATACCTTCGATCAAACGAACGTTAGCTTTTCCTAAAACATTATCATTACCAGCATATCTTGCAGTCCATTTGAACTGTTGTGCGTATAATTCAATTTCAATTACATCCTCGTCCTTATCAACGAACATAATGTTATTCCATGCATACAATCCGTAAAGAATTAAACAAGCCAAAACTACAGATGGAATAATACTCCAAATTGCTTCTAATTTATTACTATCAGCAAAGAATAATGCTTTTTTATCTTTGTGTCCTCTGTTTTTAAAAGAAAACCAGTACAATAAACCTTGTGTAATAAACTGTACTACAAAAATTAAAACCCATGTAATATTCATTAAGTTATCTACCAAAAGTCCATGCTCAGAAGCAGGAGTATGAAGTGCTAAATTACCCCATTTAAGTAAACCGTAAATTGTAAATATATATATGAAAGCTAAAAAGCCAAACATAACATATCCCTGAATATTATTATCATTATCTGATGCAACTTGAGAATCGTCCGAAGAAGATCCCACTTGAGTAAGATCAAATATCTTGGTCAATTGCCATAATGCAACTGCTAATAAAACTAAAACTATAATTACCAACAAACTTGTCATCTGTTTACTTCTTTAAATATTAATAATGAAAATGTTTACTTTCTTCAATGAAAGGATTTCTTTTTGCTAACAAAGGAGCTTTAGTTAATGCAGTAAACACTACAAAAATAAACAAACCTAAGAAGAAAAGTATAGATGCAATTTCAGAAACTCCAATAAACCATTTATCTCCAACTGTACCAGGCATAATCATATTAAAGAAATCTACATAGTGACCTAGTAAGATAACAACACCAGCCATTACAATTACCCAGCTAAGACGTTTAAAGTCTGTATTGATTAATATTAATAATGGGAACACAAAGTTCATAACTACAGCACCAAAGAATGGCAGATTGTATAATTGAATTCTTGTTACGAAGTATGTTACCTCTTCAGGAATATTAGCATACCAGATTAACATGAATTGAGAGAACCATAAATAAGTCCAGAAAACACTAATACCAAACATGAATTTTGCTAAATCGTGAATATGGCTTGTATTTACATATTCTAAATATCCTTTAGATTTTAAATATACAGTAACTAATGCGATTGCAGTAATACCACTTACAAAGAAAGATGCGAAAACATACCATCCAAATAAAGTACTGAACCAGTGTGGATCAAATGACATAATCCAGTCCCAAGACATAATAGACTCAGAAACGATAAAGAATACTAAGAAACCAGCAGTTAACTTGAAATTCTTTTTGTAGTATAGATCATCATTAGCTTCATCCTGAGCTAAACAGTTTTTTCTAGATTGGTAACGGTATAAATTCCATCCTACTAAAAAGATAGCAGCTCTGATAATCCAGAAAGTAAAGTTTAAATAACCTGCTTTCCCAGCAATAATTTTATCATAATTTGGACTATTAGGATCTGTAACTCCTTCTCCTAACCAAACAAATATATGATTAAAATGTAATCCGCAAAGAATTAAAATAATAAAGAAAATAATAGAACCTATTGGTAAATAAGCCGTTATTCCCTGCATAACTCTAAACAAAACCGGAGACCAACCTGCCTGAGCAACTTGTTGAATAGCATAAAATGCTAAAGTTCCCATAGAAAGAAGTAAGAAGAAAATACATGCAACATATAAAGCTGACCAAGGCTTATTTTGCAATTGGTGCAATACATGTGTTAAATGTTTTTCGTGCTCATCAGCAGCATTAACCTTTGCATGCTCGCCACCTTTGTGCGAATCATGAGAAGCTTCGGCAGCTTCGTGATGTCCAGCTTCTTGATGTGAAGTTTCTGCTGTTGCTTCATGTGCAGCACCATGAGAACCATGCTCATCCGCAGCTAGAATTTTTTCAACTTCTTGAATATCTTTAGGAGCAGTTAAAAAACCATATCCAATTCCTAATATACCAAGGGCCATTAGGATGATAGAAAAAGTTTTTAATTTACTTGAAAATGTATACATATCTATTACGATCAGTTTGTTCAACAATTATAATTGGCTTTTTAGTTTTAGAACATAGTCAGCAACTAACCAACGTTCGTGGGCACTTAATTGATTTGCATGTGAACCCATTGCATTTAAACCATAAGTTTCAACGTGAAAGATACTTCCTTCAGTGATTTCTCTGTCTTTATAGCTAGGTACTCCAAGAAATTTTTCTCTTTCAACCAATTTACCTTTACCGTTTCCAGTTGCACCATGACAACTAATACAGTAAATTTCGAAAAGTTCTTTTCCTTTTCCAGAATTTCTTTCGATAGAATCCAAAGGTGATTTCAAATTAGCTTTAGCCAATTCATAACCAGCAGTTGAATTTTCATATTCATAAGGTTCAAAACCTCTATTGATACTTCCTTCTGCAGGAAGTTGTCCTTCTTTTCCACCCTTGAATATTTTTGCCTCAGAATATGGCTCATATGCCAAAGACTCATACATATTAGGGAAATACTGATAGTTTGGTGCCGAAGTATTGTGGCATGATGAAACTAAAATAGTTATACCAACTAAAAGTGTTATTTTATATATCCTTTTCATAGCTACAATTAATTCTTTTCAATTACTTTAACTTCAACAGCTCCTGTACCTTCAAAAAAAGAAACTAGTTCTGCTTCGTTATCATTTACGGCAACTTCCATTAAAAAATGGTCATCTGTTGTTCTTACATCAGGATTCTCAGCTTGTTTGAATGGCCATAATCTACTTCTCATATAAAAAGTAATAACCATTAAGTGAGCAGCAAAAAATACTGTCATTTCAAACATAATTGGCACAAATGCAGGCATATTCTGAATGAAACTAAAACTTGGTTTTCCACCAATATCTTGTGGCCAGTCATGAATCATGATATAACTCATCATGGTTGTTGCAACAGATATACCAACACATCCGTATAAGAAAGCACAAATTGCTAATCTTGTTGGTGCTAAACCCATAGCTTTATCCAATCCGTGAACTGGGAATGGAGTAAAAACCTCTTCAATATGATGATGAGCAGCTCTGGTTTTCTTTACTGCATCCATCAAAATATCATCGTCATTATAAATGGCGTATATTACTTTATTACTCATGATGTGTATCTTTATTTGCTCTTTCTCTAATGTAATTATCTCCTGTTCCTTTCAAAATTGTTTTAACCTCTGCCTGAGCAATTACAGGGAATGTTCTAGAGTATAACAAAAACAATACGAAGAAGAAACCAATCGTTCCGATGAAAATTCCAATATCAACAAATGTTGGTGAGAACATTGTCCAAGAAGATGGAAGGTAATCTCTATGTAAAGAAGTAACAATAATTACGAATCTTTCAAACCACATTCCGATGTTTACAACAATCGAAATAATAAATGAAAACATGATACTTGTTCTTAATTTCTTGAACCACATAAATTGTGGAGAGAAAACGTTACAAGTCATCATTGACCAATATGCCCACCAGTAAGGTCCGGTAGCTCTGTTCAAGAACGCATATTGCTCATACTCTACTCCTGAATACCAAGCTACGAATAACTCAGTGATATACGCCACCCCTACGATAGAACCTGTAATCATGATTACAATATTCATTAACTCGATATGTTGTAGTGTAATATATGCTTCAAGGTTAGAAACTTTTCTCATAACGATCAACAAGGTGTTTACCATTGCGAATCCTGAGAATACCGCTCCTGCAACGAAGTACGGAGGGAAGATTGTTGTATGCCATCCAGGGATTACAGAAGTAGCAAAGTCCATCGATACAATCGTGTGTACAGAAAGTACAAGAGGAGTAGCCAAACCGGCTAATACTAATGATACTTCTTCAAAACGCTGCCAGTCTTTAGCTCTACCACTCCATCCAAAACTTAGGATAGAATATACTCGTTTATTAAAAGGTGTTATTGCTCTATCACGTAGCATTGCAAAGTCAGGTAATAAACCAGTCCACCAAAAAACTAATGATACTGAAAGATACGTTGAAATCGCGAAAACGTCCCAAAGCAATGGTGAGTTAAAGTTTACCCATAATGATCCAAACTGATTTGGAATAGGTAAAACCCAGTATGCTAACCATGGACGTCCCATGTGAATAATTGGAAATAAACCTGCCTGAACTACCGAGAAGATAGTCATAGCTTCTGCAGAACGGTTAATCGCCATTCTCCAACGTTGACGGAAAAGTAATAATACCGCAGAAATTAATGTTCCGGCGTGACCAATACCAACCCACCAAACGAAGTTCGTGATATCCCAGGCCCAACCAACTGTTTTATTTAATCCCCATGTTCCAATACCGGTAGATACGGTGTAAATTATACAACCTAACCCCCAAAGGAAGGCTATTAATGCGATTGAAAATACAATCCACCAATGTTTGTTTGCCGGACCTTCAACAGGTGCAGCTACATCTACAGTTACATCGTGATAAGATTTATCACCTATAACTAAAGGTTTTCTAATGGGTGCTTCGTAGTGAGACGACATAATCCTTTATATGTTTCTTAATTAATAATTTATTCTAAGTATTTCTAACTTTAACGTGGTAAACCACATTAGGTTTTGTTCCAACATGCTCTAATAAGTGGTATGATCTATCATCAGCAGCTAATTTAGCCACTTTACTTTCAGCATCATTAAC
Source organism: Flavobacterium sp. C3NV (assembly GCF_046825355.2). Taxonomy (NCBI): domain Bacteria; kingdom Pseudomonadati; phylum Bacteroidota; class Flavobacteriia; order Flavobacteriales; family Flavobacteriaceae; genus Flavobacterium; species Flavobacterium sp. C3NV. The sequence goes on from NZ_JBKQBJ020000027.1 coordinate 13,297, forward strand.
ATCACCAAATATCATTGCTCCAGAAGAACAAGCATTTGAACATGCTGTCTGGAATTCACCATCAGCAACCGGACGACCTTCATTTTTAGCTTTTAGCTTAGTCGCCTGTGTCATTTGAATACACATAGAACATTTTTCCATAACTCCACGAGAACGAACGTTTACATCTGGATTTAATACCATACGTCCTAAATCATCATTCATGTGGTAATCGAATTCACTGTTTTTGTTGTACAAGAACCAGTTGAAACGACGTACTTTATACGGACAGTTGTTTGCACAGTAACGAGTACCAACACATCTGTTGTATGCCATATGATTTTGACCTTCACGACCGTGAGATGTTGCAGCAACCGGACAAACTGTTTCACACGGTGCGTGGTTACAGTGTTGACACATTACTGGCTGGAAAGATACTTGTGGATTATCTCCAGGTTTTTCCATTTCATTAAATGTAGATAATGAACTAGACAAACCAGCGATATTCTCTTTTCTTTCGTTATCACCTTCAAAAGTACTTTCAGAAGAATAATATCTGTCAATACGCAACCAGTGCATATCACGGCTTCTTCTTACTTCTGCTTTACCTACAACTGGTACGTTGTTTTCAGCGTGACATGCAATTACACATGCTCCACAACCTGTACAAGCGTTTAAGTCAATCGAAAGGTTAAAGTGATGTCCTGTAGAACGATCAAATGATTCCCATAAATCGACAGTTGTAGCTTTTACTTCTTCGTGATCTAAAGATACCATTGGTTGTTCGTTCCAATGTTCCGGATCCTCAGAGTTAAAAGTTTTTAGAGAAGTTTCTTTAATGATATCTCCTCTTCCCATTAATGTTTTCTGTCCCTGAACACAAGCAAACTCATGAACTCCATTTGCTTTCACAATAGAAACAGACTGAACACTATTGAAATTTTTATATAAAGCATAGGCATTTAAACCTACCTGCATTTCATCTTTTAAAGCCGCTTTACGACCATAACCTAATGCTAAACCAACTGTACCAACAGCTTGTCCTGGCTGAACAATTACCGGTACGTTTTCTAATTTTAAACCATCAGCAGTAGTAATTGTAGCATAACTTCCGTTTAAACCTCCGTTAGCAACAATTTCATTTGTTAGGCCTAATTTTTTAGCATCAGCATTCGAAACAGTAACATAGTTATCCCATGAAACTCTCGTAATTGGATCAGGGAACTCTTGCAACCAAGGATTGTTTGCTTGTTGTCCGTCACCCATACCTGTTTTAGTATATAATACTAATTCGAAATCTCCAGCAGATTTTGATTTTGCAACAGCACTTGCTGCAGTAGCATAATCAACAGATCCTGCAGATAACGCAGATGAACCAATAACAAAAACACCATCATGTAAAACTTTGTTCCAAGATGAACCTACGATAATTGAAGCTGAACTAGCTTTGATATAATCATAGAAATTTCCAGGAGTTCCGTTTAATGATAATAAAACGTCTTGAAATTGTTTTGTATTAAAGATAGGACGAATAGTTGGCTGAGTCAAACTATAAGTTCCTTTTGTAAGTACAACATCTCCCCAAGCCTCTAAATAGTGAGGTGCCGGAGCAGCAATTGTAGTTATAGATGCAGTTTCATCTTCTTTTAAAGAAAAAGCCACTGACGTTTTTACTTTTTTCAATCCAGATACAAAAGAAGCTGAATCAGCTAAAGTGTAAACCGGATTAATTCCGCTCATGATTAAAGTATGAACACTTCCAGCATTCATGTCTTTGATCAATTGAGATACAACTGCATTAGATCCTTTTCTAATTTGTCTTGTACCAACTGTATTAAAAGCTTCACTAGCCAACACCTGGTTGATAGCCAAAACTAATAATTGAGCATTTTTATCTTCAAGTCCTGAAACTAAAACTCCTTTAGCACCTGCAAGTTTTAAATCATGAATAGCTTTGGCTACTTCAGGTTTAAACTTAGAATCTAAAGAATTAGCAACAGAAGAACCTGTAATATTATTATAAATCTCTACTAAAGCTTGTTTTTGATTTGCGATACTCATAGGAATACGCTTATCAGCAGCAGCTCCAGACAATGTCATGTTTGATTCGAACTGAAAGTGACGAGACATTTTTTTAGATCCCGTAGTTCCTGAAGGAATTCTACCTTGTGCATATCCTGCATCATATCCACCACCTTGCCAATCTCCTAAGAAATCAGCACCAACAGAAACGATTACAGCAGCTTTTGAGAAATCATAATCAACAAGAGCTCTTTCACCATATACTGTTTCGAATGCATCTAATGCGTCAGATGAAGAAACTGCATCATAAACAACATGTTTTGCATTAGGGTTTTTAGCGATAAATTCACCAATTAATTTTTCAGTAGATGGACTCGCCAAAGTATTTGTCAACAATACCACTTGTCCGCCTTTTGCTTTTGCTTCAGCAAGACTTGATTTTATTCTCAAATCAACAGCAGACCAGCTACCATTTTTTCCGTCCAATTTAGGTTCTTTCAAACGCATACTGTCATATAATGACAGGATAGACGCATGAATTCTAGCATTGGCTGAAAACTTAGATCCAGAAATAGTATTGTTATCAATTTTAATTGGACGACCCTCACGAGTTTTTACTAATAAGTTAGCAAAATCAAAACCATCAAAAACAGTTGTTGCATAATAATCAGCAACACCAGGAATGATTTGTTCTGGTTGTAAAACATATGGTATAGACTTGTGAACAGGACCTTCGCAGGCAGCAAGCGTAACCGCTGCAGTACTAAATCCTACGTACTTTAAAAAGTCACGACGTGAAGTTCCAGATTGAGCTAAAGCATCTGCATTTCCTAAGAATTCTTCAGTAGGAATTTCTTCAACAAATTCGTTATTTCTAAGCGCCTCAACAATAGAACTATTCTCTAGTTCTTCAACACTTTTCCAGTATTTTTTGTTTGATGACATTGTATATAAATATTAAAATCTTAATAATTCGATTAATAGTGGCATTTACCGCATTCTAAACCTCCCATTTGCGCTGCAGTCAATTTTTCTACACCGTATTTTTTAGAAAGTTCAGCATGAATTTTATCATAGTAAGCATTACCTTCCATCTTAACATCAGTTTTTCTATGGCAATCAATACACCATCCCATTGTTAATTTAGAATATTGCTTCATGATCTCAAATTCCTGCACTGGACCGTGACAAGTTTGACATTCAACTCCTGCAACATTAACGTGTTGAGAGTGGTTGAAGTAAACAAAATCAGGAAGATTATGAATACGAACCCATTTTACAGGCTGCGTTTTTCCAGTATACTCCTGCTTAGCCTTATCCCAGCCAACAGCATCATATAATTTCTGGATTTGAGCATCGTAAAATGCTTTGCTGTACTCAGGAGTAGCAGTAGTTTCAGCAACTTCAGAAATATTTTTATGACAGTTCATACAAACATTCAAAGATGGAATACCAGCTGTTTTACTCACACGAGCAGCAGAGTGACAATATTTACAATTGATTTCGTTATCACCAGCGTGAATTTTATGAGAATAGTGAATTGGCTGAATTGGCTCATAATTTTGATCAACACCTACTTGCATCAAGTATGCATAAACAAAATAACCACTTGCCAACAACAAGAATATAGAAGTAACTAAAACCAGGAATTGGTTTTTAGCGAAAGCTTTCCAGATTGGAGTTCTCGCTTCTTTTGGAGCAACTACAATACCATTATTACTTGCTACTTTAGTCAACACTTTGTTCACCATGAACAACATCACTACTAAAATAGCCATTACAAGAGCAAGCGCTCCTAAAATAATGTTATTTGAAATTCCGCCACCTTCAACTTTTCCTCCAGGAGGAACAGTTCCAGCAGCACCAGGAGCAGGCTCAGCTTTTACTTCAGAAGTATAAGCAATAATGTTGTCAATATCACCTGTTGATAATTGAGGAAAAGAAGTCATTACTGACTTGTTGTGCTCTTCAAATAATTTAACTGCAACAGGATCCCCTGATTTAATCATTTCAGAGCTGTTATGCACCCACTTGTAAATCCATGCCATATCGTGTTTGGCAGCAACCCCTCTTAGGGCCGGACCTGTTGACTTAGCATCTAATTTGTGACATGCAGCGCAATTTGCATTAAAAAGTTCTTTCCCTTTTACTGGATCACCACCTGCAGCAGCAGCCGGAGCAGCAGCTTCAGGCGCCGCCGGAGCAGCAGCTTCTTGAGCAAATGAAGTTAGGGAGAAAATTAACGTTAGCGATAAGCTAAGTAATAATTTTCTTGAGATCGAATTATGGTTACCCACCTTTTTCATATAGTATAATAATTATCTACTAATTTTTGGTATGATTTTTTCTATATCAAATCAACGAAAAACTAATACCTTCTTTTAAAACTTGCACAAAAATACGACTTATGAACTATTCTCAAAACCTTAAAATACTCTTAAATATCAATTTATATCAATTCTAAATAATATTAAAATTTTATATACAAACTTTAAATAGTAATTTCGCGTAAAAACCATCACATTATGAGAATTTTAACCCCTTCAAAAAGAGTTTTCTTAACATTAACAATGATCACTTTAGCATATAATATTCATGCTCAAGACCAAAATTTAATAGTAAATCAAGATCCCAAATTTGAGCAATTATTGAGTGAAAAACGAAAAATTAACACGTCAATAAATACAAACGATACTTACAAAATTCAAATCTTTAGCGGTAAAAGCGAAGAAGCAAAGAAAACGTTATCGGATTTTAAAAGAGAATTTAGTGCTATTGATGGAACAATAATTTTCAATACACCAAACTACAAAGTAATGGTAGGGAATTTCAAAACAAGAATAGAGGCTGAACGTAATTTAGCCGACATTAAAAAGAGATTTAAAAGTGTCTTTTTAATCAAACCAGGCAAGTAAAAGCAATTATGAAACATAAAAAAAGCGAGATTATATCTCGCTTTTTTTATGTTTTAAAAACCAGGGAATAGAAAATTTCCACTAACAAGAGAAAAACAACTCAATCCTTAATCATCCGATAAACGAATAAAGCGCAACAATATTAATTTCTGCTCAATATTCCCCCAGACAAGTCAAAATATCCCAATCAATATGATGTAATGCCCAACAAACACATATTCAAAAATTAGAAAAAACAGATAAAATCCAGGTCTTTTCAATAAAAAAAGCTCCAATTTTCATTGAAGCTTTAAAATATAACTAGTTCACTACCTTTATTCCATTTGCAAGAAACCTTATCTCTTCTTTTGGCACCGTAATAGCATCTATCTCCGATTGCGATTTTTTAGCATCTTTAGCATAGTGTTTAAGCTCCTTTACAGATGTTATTTCTTTTTCGGCATTCCCTTCTAAAATGACACTTTTTCCTTTCAATGCTGTAGGAACAAAAAAAGCATAATCTTTCATTTTAACAAAAAACGAAGAACCATCATCTGTTTTAAGAGTCACCCAACATCCTTTTTTCGGACAAACATCGGTCACGACTCCTTTTACAATAACATTATCTGCCTTTTTATCCTGTTTTAGCTTACTTTCCAATTCATTAATCGAAATTGCTTTATCTTCAGATGTTTTAGACACATCGGCACCGTAATAATCCCCAACTAAGGCATTACCCGACGGCGGTCCTTTTTTCTCTACAGCCTCCTGAGAAAAAGACTGACTCGAAATACTTATAAAAATAACAACAGCGTATATTAATCGTTTCATACAAAAATAGTTTTCCCAAAAATAATATTAAAATTTCAAACATTTTAAATATCTCTTTTTTAAATATAAATTAGATAAATAAGCCTTTTCATAGAAAAGTATAAGCACAAAAAAAGTCCCAATTTTCATTGGGACTTTAAAATATAATTATTGAATATTATTTCAATTTCTTTTTAATTGCAACTTCATGGTATGCTTCAATAACATCTCTTTCTTCGATGTCGTTGTAACCTTTGATCTGAATACCACAATCGTATCCTTTAGAAACTTCTTTAACATCATCTTTGAAACGTTTCAATGCAACAAGTTCTCCTGTATGCACCACTACTCCTTCTCTGATAACTCTAATTTTAGAACTTCTCATGATCTTACCATCCATCACCATACAACCAGCGATTGAACCCACTTTAGAAATTTTGAAGATCTCACGGATCTCAGCAGTTCCTAAAATTTCTTCTTTCATCTCTGGAGCTAACATTCCTTCCATCGCATCTTTCAAGTCATCGATAGCAGCATAGATAATAGAGTAGTAACGGATATCGATTTCTTCTTTATCTGCAAGTTGTCTTGCATTTCCTGCAGGACGAACGTTAAATCCGATAATGATCGCATCAGAAGCAGAAGCCAACATAACGTCAGTTTCAGTAATTGCTCCAACACCTTTATGGATAATATTAATTTGAACCTCTTCTGTAGAAAGTTTAGAGAACGAATCTGATAATGCTTCAACAGATCCATCAACGTCTCCTTTAAGGATCACGTTCAATTCTTTAAACTGACCAAGTGCAATACGACGACCAATTTCATCAAGTGTAATATGACGTTGTGTACGTACAGATTGTTCACGCATTAATTGAGAACGTTTAGATGCAATTTGTTTTGCTTCTTTTTCATCTTCAAATACATTGAACTTATCACCTGCAGTTGCAGCACCATCTAAACCTAATACTGATACCGGAGTCGAAGGACCTGCTTCAAGAACAGTATGCCCTCTTTCATCATGCATAGCTTTAATCTTACCATGATGTTTACCTGCTAACATGTAATCTCCAATTTTCAATGTTCCTTGTTGAACTAAAATTGTAGAAACATATCCTTTTCCTTTATCAAGGAAAGCCTCAACTACAGTTCCCTGAGCCGCTTTATTTGGATTTGCTTTTAAGTCTAAGATTTCAGCTTCTAATAAAACTTTTTCTAATAACTCTTTTACTCCTGTTCCAACTTTTGCAGAAATATCATGTGACTGAATTTTTCCACCCCAGTCTTCAACAAGTAAATTCATACTAGCCAAACGCTCTTTAATTTTTTCAACATTAGCATTTGGTTTATCAATTTTATTGATCGCAAATATAATTGGCACTCCCGCCGCTTGTGCGTGAGAAATTGCTTCTTTTGTTTGTGGCATGATATCATCATCCGCAGCAACAACGATAATAGCAATATCGGTAACCTGAGCTCCACGTGCACGCATCGCGGTAAACGCCTCGTGACCCGGTGTATCTAAGAATGCGATTTTCTGACCATTGTCTAAAGTTACTCCGTAAGCTCCAATGTGCTGTGTAATACCTCCAGACTCACCAGCGATAACATTTTCTTTACGGATATAATCCAGTAAAGATGTTTTACCGTGATCGACGTGACCCATTACAGTAACAATCGGTGCTCTAACAACTAAATCTTCTTCTTTATCTTCGATTACCTCAATGGCATCTTCGATATCAACTGTAATAAACTCAACTTCGTAACCAAATTCATCTGCTACGATAGTTAATGTTTCAGCATCTAAACGTTGGTTCATGGTAACCATGATTCCAAGAGACATACAAGTTCCAATTACTTTAGTAATCGGCACATCCATCATGATCGCAATTTCACCTACAGTAACAAACTCAGTAACTTTAATAGTTTTACTTCCTTCGTCAATTGCTCTTTGCTCTTCATCAGATTTCTGACGGTGCGTATCTCTTTTATCTCTTCTGTATTTAGCAGCTTTTGATTTTCCACCTTTACCCTGAAGTTTTTCAAGAGTCTCTCTAATTTGGTTTTTTACTTCCTCTTCAGTAGGCTCCACTTTAGCAACAATTGCAGGACGGTTTCCTTTTACAAAACCTGGTCTCGCGCTTCTGTTAGCATTAAAGCCACCACCACCGGTGTTTGGCGTGATTTTATTAGGATTTGGGGTTCCCGGTGCATGTGTAGCAGGTTTTGCCGCACCCGGAGTTCCCGGTTTAGGAGCAATTCTTTTACGCTTATTTTTATTAGCGTTATTTCCGGCTCCCGGAGCTCCTGGTTTATTAGGAGTTATCTTTGGATCTTCTTTCTTTTTCTTAGGCTTATTAAATTGAGATAAATCAATTGTCTGACCTGTAAGAGTAGTTCCTGATAATTTTTGATATTGTGTCGTGATCGTTTCCTCCGCAGTTGCAGGGTCAGTTGAAACAACTGGTTCCTGAGCCACTTTCGAAGTTTCTGCTTTCACTTCTTTTACTTCTTTTTTCTCTGTAATAATAGGCTTTTCTACCTTTTTCTCTTCAGAAACTACAGGAACCACTGGCTCAGGCTGTACAATTTCTTTCTGAACAGGTTTTTCTGGTTGAGTTGGAGCAACAACAACTTTTGGTTCTTCTACCTTAGCTGGTTCTTCAGCAGGAGGAGAAACAACAGTAGGTTTCTTTGGATTTAAATCAATTTTACCAACCTGCACAGGTCCGGTTACAACAGCTCTCGCTTTTATAATCTCTTGTTGCTTTTGGCGTTCCTCGTCTTGTCTGCGTTTGTCTTCAATTTCTTTTTCACGTTCTACACGCAAAGCTTCTTTTTCTTTTCTTTTCTCTTCACCAACTTCTTTAGAAGCTTCTTTATTCCCCTTATCGCCCGCAAATTGGCTTTGTAGGATATTAAATTCGCTATCAGAAATTTTCGCATTTGGATTTGCATCAATAGCAATTCCCTTATCTTTTAGATAATCAACAGCTCTTTCTAACGAAATATTTAATTCCCTTAAAACCTTGTTTATTCTTATTACTCTCTCTTCAGACATATAACCTTTTTATTATTACCTTTTTCGTTGTGTTGTTAGAGCAGATAACTAGCTATCAAACTCTTCTTTTAGTATTTTCATAACATCAAGAATCGTTTCCTCTTCTAAATCTGTTCTTCTTACTAAATCTTCTACTTCTTGCTTCAAGATACTTCTAGCTGTATCTAAACCAATTTTTGCAAATTCTTCGATAACCCAGCCTTCAATTTCATCTGAAAACTCAGTTAATTCAACGTCATCATCTTCACCACTAGCAACATCACCTTCTCTGATAACATCTAGCTCGTAGCCTGTTAGCTGACCCGCTAATTTTATATTATGACCACCTCTACCAATTGCTTTAGAAACTTCTTCTAATTTCAAGAAAACTTCAGCTCTTTTATTTTCTTCATCAATTTTGATTGAAGAAACTTTTGCAGGGCTTAATGCTCTTGTAATAAACAATTGAATATTACTTGTATAGTTGATTACGTCGATATTTTCGTTTCCTAACTCACGAACAATTCCGTGAATACGAGATCCTTTCATACCAACACAAGCTCCAACAGGATCAATTCTATCATCATAAGAATCTACCGCTACTTTTGCCTTTTCACCTGGAATACGCACTACATTTTTAACTGTAATCAAACCGTCAAACACTTCAGGAATTTCTTGTTCAAATAATTTCTCTAAAAACTTCTCAGAAGTTCTTGACATAATAATTTGAGGTTTATTTCCTTTTAATTCAACGCTTTCAATGATTCCGCGAACGTTATCTCCCTTACGGAAAAAGTCAGATGGAATTTGTTTTTCTTTTGGAAGCACAATTTCATTTCCTTCATCATCGACCAAAATTACAACTCTTGGGCGAACATGGTGCACTTCGGCAGTATAAATATCACCAATAATATCTTTAAATTGTTTATAAAGATTAGTATTATCGTGTTCGTGAATTTTAGATATCAGGTTTTGGCGTAAAGCTAAAATAGCTCTTCTTCCTAAATCAATCAATTTAACCTCTTCAGAAACTTCTTCTCCAATTTCAAAATCCGCTTCGATCATTCTTGCTTCAGTCAAAGTAATTTCTTCGTTCTCAAAATCAAGATCTTCGTCAGCAACAATTACTCTTCGTCTCCATATCTCCATATCTCCTTTATCAGGATTTATGATAATATCGAAGTTATCATCAGAACCGTATTTTTTCTTTAATGCATTTCTAAACACGTCCTCTAAAATTGCCATAAGCGTTACACGATCAATAAGTTTATTATCTTTAAACTCTGAGAATGAATCGATTAATGCTAAATTTTCCATGCGAATTCTTTAATTAAAATGTTACTGTAACAATTGCCTCTTTAATTTCTGTATAAGGTATTTGTTGCTCTTTTTGAACTGTTTCTTTTCCTTTTCCTACTTTTTTCGGTTCTCTAGCCTGCCAAGACAAAATTATAAAAACATCGTTAGCTTCTACTAATTCTGCTTCAATTTTTTCATTATTTGTAGTAACAATCAATGTTCTACCAATATTTTTTATGTATTGTCTTGTCATTTTCAATGGCGATCCTACTCCAACCGATGCTACTTCAAGCGAAAAATCCTGTTCTTCACGATCCAGATTATTCTCGATTGCACGACTAATGTCAATACAATCCTGCAACGCCACTCCATTATCCCCGTCTAAACCTACACTAATCTTGAAAGAGTCTGAGATAGCCAGATCAATCAAAAAGATTGAGGGCTTTTCTAAAAGAGCCTCTGCTATTAATCCGTTTACTTTTTCTTTAAATGTCATAATTTTATAAAAAGAGGGGACACTTAGTCCCCTCATTATTTAGATTTTAATAAATAACGGTGCAAATATAGTGTTTTTTTTATAAATCAAAATAAATAGATTGCTCTAAAAATATTTCTTATCTTTATAAGAGTATCAAAACAACAGAATTTCACATTATTTAACCCAAAAAACCATGAAACGAATTCTAGTACCTACCGACTTCTCTGAGCACGCAGAAAACGCCTTAAAAGTTGCTGCACAAATTGCCCAAAAAAACAATTCTGAAATTATCGTTTTGCACATGCTTGAACTTCCAAGTCAAATGAACGATGCAGTTTTGGGAGGAGCAAGCATTCCTGAAACGATGCTTTTCATGAAAAAAGCCAACGAAATGCTTGACGAAGTCTCATCAAGACCATATTTAGACGGAATTTCGATAACCGAAATTGTAAAAATGGATAAACCTATCCACGGCATCTCACAAGTCAGCAAAGATTATGATATAGATTTAATTGTTATGGGATCTCATGGTTCATCCGGAATCGAAGAATTACTAATTGGTTCTAATACAGAAAAAGTAGTTCGCAACTCAGAAATCCCGGTTTTAGTGATCAAAAAAGACATTACAAATTTTAATGCTTCGAATATTGTTTTTGCATCTGATTTTTCTGACGAAACTAAAAAACCCTTCGAAAAATTCGTAAACCTGAGCAAACTTTTTGAAGCAAAGATACACCTTGTTACAATTTGCACACCAAACAGTTTTAAACCAACTCATGCAGCTGAAAAAGCCATGACTGATTTTACATCTGAATATAACCTAACCAACTATCAAACACATATTTACAACGATACCAATATCGAAAAAGGGATTATTAATTTCTCTAACAGCATAAACGCAGATATTATAGGAATGTGCACACACGGAAGAACCGGTTTCGCTCACTTTTTTAACGGAAGCATCAGCGAAGGTTTAGTAAACCACGCCGTAAAACCCGTTATCACATTTAAGATTTAAAAATTTCACATATACCATTCAAAAGCCTCTCAACCGAGAGGCTTTTTTTTTATGCTCACCCAGTTTTATTCTTTACAAAAACAACTTTTTTATGAGCTTTCCAACAAAGTCACTTTGAGCTTTCTAACAAAGTCAACAGCATTCTTAATCCGGATCTTTGTCAAATAAAAATCATAAATACTACAACATGAAAACAATAGACAAGATTTACATTAACGGAGAATTTATTACTCCAGAAGGGACAGAATATTTTGATTTAATAAGCCCAACAACAAATGAACAATTAGGAAAAGTGCTTTTAGGAAATCAAAAAGACACACAAAACGCTATAGCGGCTGCAAAAGAAGCTTTTAAAACTTTTTCTAAAACCACAACAACAGAAAGAATTCAATATCTGCAAAACATTAAAACTTCTATCGCAAAAAGAAAAGAAGAATTTATCAACGTAATGATTGAAGAATATGGAGGAACAAAACAATTCGCAACAATTAGTTACGAGTATATGCTAAAAGGTTTTGAATCTACAATTAACTTATTGAACACTTACGATTTCACCAAAACAATGGGAGAATCTGAAGTTCAGATGACACCACTAGGCGTAGTAGGAATCATTATCCCATGGAATTCGAGCAATGGTTTTATCTGCAGCAAACTATCCACCGCAATTGCAGCAGGATGCACGGCTGTAATAAAACCAAGCGAAATGAGCGCGCAGCAAACGCAATTAATTACCGAATGCCTTCATGAAGCAGGATTACCAAAGGGTATTTTTAATATCGTTAACGGATTGGGCGAAATAGTTGGAGCAGAAATAAGCAGAAATCCTGATATTGCGAAAATCTCATTTACAGGATCTACCAATGTTGGAAAAATTATCGCAAAAGAAGCCGTAAACACCATGAAAAGAGTTACACTTGAACTTGGCGGAAAATCTCCTAATATCATTCTCGATGATGCTAATTTTTCAGAAGCAATTCCGCTTGCCGTAATCGCTGCTTACATGAATAGCGGACAAGCGTGTATTGCCGGAACAAGATTACTAGTTCCTGAAAACCGACTTGAAGATGTCAAAAAAATAATAAAAGAAGTACTCTCTAATACTATTGTTGGTGATCCAAAAAACGAAACAACCGCAGTTGGACCAATGGTGAGCACAAAACAATACGAACGCGTTCAAAACTATATCCAGATAGGCATTGATGAAGGCGCTGAAGTTTTAATTGGTGGATTAGGAAAACCTGAAGGATTAGAAAAAGGAAACTTTGTAAAACCAACTGTTTTTGTAAACGTAAACAATCAAATGCGAATTGCAAGAGAAGAAATTTTTGGACCTGTTTTATCTATTATAACATACAAAACCGAAGAAGAAGCAATAGAAATCGCGAATGATACTACTTACGGATTACAAGCTTACGTAAGTTCCTCAGATGAAAAAAGAGCCCACAAAGTTGCCTCACAAATAAATGCCGGACGCGTGCAAATAAACAGAATTGGACATGATCCTATGGCTCCGTTTGGAGGATTTAAACAATCCGGAATAGGCAGGGAATTTGGAACAATAGGTCTTGAGGCTTATCTTGAACCAAAAGCTTTAATCCGATAAATAATCCAGGATCCGGAACATCTTCTTATACAAAGATTTCCGGATCTTTTAGTAACTTTACGTTATGACAGCAAAAGCAACTACAAAACCTCAAATACTCTACTCCTGCTATTACTCACGCAGCCGCGAAGGAGAGAATTTCATACCGGAACATGTATTTAGCTACCAGATTTCGGGAGAAATGATCGCTTCTGACAGTAAGAATACTTATATCTCAAAAGAAGGTGATTTTCGTTTTAGCAGAAGAAATCATTTAGCAAAATTCGTTAAAATTCCGCCCGAAGGAGGAGAATTCAAAACAATATCCCTTTTCTTAGATCAGGAAATTTTACGCGAAATAAGTGCCGAATACAATTTCAAAATCAACAAAAGATCCGATTCTGAAGCCATGCTTTCATTAGCTCCAAATCCACTTTATAAATCTTTCATGGAGTCGCTGATCTCGTATCTTGAAGTTGAACAAGATAAAAACGAAGCTTTATTTAATTTAAAAATAAAAGAAGCTGTACATCTTTTGCTTAAAGTAAATCCAGAACTGAAAGATATTTTATTCGATTTTAATGAGCCCGGCAAAATTGACCTTGAAGCATTCATGAACAAGAACTTTCATTTTAATGTACACCTTACTCGTTTTGCTTATCTCACCGGAAGAAGTTTAGCTACTTTTAAAAGAGATTTTCAAAAAGTATTTCAGGAAACACCCGGAAAATGGTTGCTCAACAAAAGATTACAAGAAGCTTATTACTTAATTAATCAGGGGAAATCGCCATCTGAAGTCTATATTGGAGTAGGCTTTGAAGACTTGTCTCATTTTTCATTTTCATTTAAAAAGAAATTTGGTATTGTTCCGTCTTCTTTATTATTGAAATAAAACTACTCTATAAATTCCAAATTTTAAAATTCCAAATTCCAAACTATATAAATTGAGAAACAATCATGATCCTTGTTCTTAAGATTAAAGCTTAGGCTATTGATAAAACACAAATTTCACAATATTCACCTATTCCCGGATCAGCGCTAAATGCTGTGGGGCAGCTTACAAATGCTGACTGTTTTTTTTTACCGCAGAGAAACAAAGATTTTATCTAAGAATTTCTTATAAACACAGAGTTCGCAAAGCTAAATCAATATACAGCTTTGCGAACTTTGCCTTTTATAAAAAGCTAAGAATATAAAAACTTAGCGATCTTTGCGGTAATTTTTTTGCTTCAGAGGTTTTAGGATCGACGTATTAACAATGAATGTTGTCGAGAAACATTAAAAATTTTATATTCCCTAATTATTTTTTAACGCAGAGAACGCAATCCCGATAGCTATCGGGATTCGCAAAGTTCACTAAGATTTAAGTAGTGCTTACACAATCAAAGTCTTCAAAGCTTTGTGAACTTTGTGTTTTTTCTAAACTTAGTATATTTAAAAAACTTTGCGTTCTCCGTGGTAATTTTTTCTATATCAACAGGTTTTCGTGTTGATCCCTATTTTTTACCTATTCCAGAATTTGGAATTTTCAAAATTGGAATTTCCAAAAAAGTTTACCGCATAAAAAAAGCCTCTCGATTGAGAGGCTTTTTATGTTGGTCTACAAGGACTCGAACCTTGAAAGACTGCACCAAAAACAGTTGTGTTACCATTACACCATAG
>NZ_JBKQBJ020000028.1:0-23461 GCF_046825355.2 Flavobacterium sp. C3NV
AAGAAGTATCTATTTTTGATATTACAGGAAAAACACTTTACAACAAAACGAAAGTTTCGAATACCGAACTTCAGGTTCAAAACCTGCCATCGAGCAATCAGGTTTTACTGGTAAAAGTGACTTTAGATAATGATTTTAAAACGACTAGAAAAATCATATTTCAATAGCATACCAACATCAATTTAAAAAAAGACCATTCGTATCGAATGGTCTTTTTTTATTTAAAACTAAAATTTACGCTTTCTCTATCAAAATACTTACAGCATTTCCGCCAAAACCCACGGCATTTACTAAAACTCTTTTTATAGATTTTGTTTGATTCTGTTTTGTTCCAAAAGGGACTTCGATAAAAGTATCGTGCTGAAACATTAGCAGCGCCAATTCTAAACTCAATATTCCGGAAGCTCCAAACGTATGTCCTATCTTCCATTTATTTGTAGTCAATAAAGGTAATTTAGAACCAAAAACTTTTTCAATGGCACGCAATTCGGTTATATCACCTTTTATGGTTCCTGGCGCATGCATTACTATTGCATCAATACTTTCTAAATCGACATCTTTTAATGCCATTTTCATTGATTTCTGAAAACAGGTTGCTTCTGCAGAAATAGAAATGTTGTGTTCTAAAATCTCAGTAGCATAGCCAACTCCTGTAACATATGCCATCGCATTTTCTCTTTCTCCAGTTTCCAGACAACAGACCGCAGCGCCTTCACCTAAAATCATCGTGTTTTGAGTCTTTTCAAAATCAAAAGCCAGGTTTGGCCATGAATCTTCATCCTGATTTATTCGGGAATATATTTTTAAAGCACGCATTTGAGCAATCGTAAAATCAGTTAACGGTGCTTCACTTCCTCCTACCAAAAATTTATCAGCCATTCTCGCTTTCAACCATGCAACTCCATTTAATAAGGCATGAAGAGCAGTAGAACACGTTATAGAATGAGAAATTTCAGGACCAACACTTTGTAAATCATGTGCAATCCATGACGAAATATTTCCTAAAGTTGTTGTGGGAGAAGCCAGAGTTTGTGCTTTTCCGGTATCTAAATATTCTTTGTAATGTTTTTCGAATAAATCTGTGGCACCTCGTGATGAACCAATATTGATTCCGAAAACAGCATCTGAATTCCAGCCTGCCTGCTCAACTGCTTTTCGCGAAGCTGCTATTGCAAACAAAACCGAATCGTCTAAAAATTTATATTTAATATCTGATTCCCGTATTTCAGTAACAATTTGTTTCGATTCTGCGTCAAGAGAAGCCACCGAAGTTTCTTGCTGATCTAAAAACTGCTTCGAAAAACAATGTTGATTGTCGAGATATTTTTCCCAAACTCCTTCAGAAGTATTTCCTAAAGGAGAAATCGATGAAAAAGCTGTAATCGAGATTTTAGTATTCAATGTTGGATCTATTTAACCGCAAAGTTCGCAAAAGTTTATTTATAGCTTGCATTATAGAATACAAAGTTCGCAAAGCACTAATTTTTAAATAAAGCTTACACTTTCTTATATCCCTTATATGGTTTAAAAACTATTAGACCATTTCAATCGCTTCTTCTATTGTTTGATATACTTTTTGAAGCTGTTCATTGGTCATGATATACGGAGGAAGAATGTAAACAATATTTCCAACCGGGCGCAAAATGACTCCTTTTTCGATAAAGAAATTATAAAGTTTGTTACGCATCGATCCGTAATAACTTTCTTCTGAATCTGATTTAATTTCGACTGCAAAAATAACTCCCAATGTTCTGGCTGTAATTACCTTTGAATGTTTTTCTATTTTCTTCTGAAAAATTAAATGACTCGCATTAATTCTTTCAATATTAGCTTGCATTTCTCCCGTTTGCAATAAATCCATACTTGCTAAAGCTGCTGCGCAACCTGTAGGATTCGCTGTAAAAGTATGTCCGTGAAACAATGCCTTATTAATATCATCATCATAAAAAGCATCAAAAATTTCTTGTGTAAAAGTCGTAATTGCCATTGGAATTGTTCCTCCAGTTAAAGCTTTAGACAAACAAATCATATCCGGATTTTCAGAAACATAATCCATTGCAAACGTTTTTCCTGTTTTACCAAAACCTGTCATTACTTCATCTGCAATCGTCAATACTTTGTTTTCTCTACAAATTTTGATCAGTTTTGCCAATGCTTCTGGTTCGTACATTACCATTCCTGCTGCTCCCTGCACCAAAGGCTCAAAAATAAAACCGGCACAATTATAATTTTCAATAACATTATTTAAGGCATCAAAACTTTCCTGTTCTTTTCCTTTTAACGGAACCGGAATTCTCACCACATCTATAAACATTCCCTGAAAAGCCTGTGTATAAAAAGAGATTCCGCTTGCTGCCATCGCTGCAAAAGTGTCTCCGTGAAAGGCATTTTCGAAAGCAATTATAGTAGTTCGTTTTTCATTTTTATTAAAAAAATATTGCAGAGCTACTTTTATCGCTACTTCCACCGCAGTTGATCCATTATCAGAAAAGAAGATTTTTTGCTGATTTTTTGGCAAAATCTCCATCAGTCTCTCTGCCACTTTTATCGCGGGTTCATGAGTAAAACCGCCAAACAAAACGTGTTCCAGAGTGGTTAACTGTTTATAAATCGCATCGGCAATAAATTTATTACTGTGCCCAAACGGATTTACCCACCAGGAAGCAATAGCATCAATATATTCTTTTCCGTTTTCATCCCAAAGCAATGCTCCTTCACCTTTGGAAATAGTGATTGGGGCTTGAGATGTTTTGTGTTGTGTATAAGGATGCCAAAGGTACTGGCTGTCTTTTTCTGTTAAAGTCATAGTATAGAAAATAGAGCATAGAGTATAGAAAAAAGACTAAACCCTATAATTCAGACAAAGATAGGAAAGTCTATTTTCTTTATTCTATATTGTTTACTCTACAAATTAAGTAAGTTATCTCTAAACAAATCAGCATATTCTTTAATAACATTTTGATCGAAATAAGGTTCTTCGTCAATTCTGCCAATACATTTTATTCCGGTTTTATTTAGAATTAAACTTTCTGTCGATTTGTTTTCGCTTCCGCTAAAGATAATTCCCGCAACTTGAAAACCTCGATTTCTGATTGCTTCAATCGTTAATAAAGTATGATTGATGCTTCCTAAATAATGCCTTGAAACCACAATAATTTTATAATCGGGTTGGATTAAATCGATAATAGTTTCATTTTCATTTAACGGAACAAAAATTCCACCCGCGCCCTCAATCACCAGATGATTATCTGTTTCAGGTTCCGCAATTTTATTTAAATCAATAGTAATTCCGTCGATTTCTGCTGCCAGGTGCGGACTTGCCGGTGTATTTAATTGATAACTATTTTCAAAAATTTTAGATTTTAAATTGGAGATTTTAGATTTGATTTTATGACTATCAGAATTGTCTAAATCTCCTGCCTGAATTGGTTTCCAATAATCAGCCTCTAAGGATTCAACAATAATAGAAGAAGCAATTGTTTTACCCACATCGGTTGAAATTCCTGTTACAAATATTTTCATAGTAAATAGACCACGGATAACACTGATTGAACAGGTTAAAGCGGATTTTTTTTTAATTAATTACTATCACCCAAAAGACAAATAATCTGTGTAAATCCGTTACATCCGTTTTATCAGTGGCCAATGGTGTAAAAATACCTAAAAAACAAAACCCATCATTACGATGGGTCTGATTGTTTTTATTCTTCTTTTAATTCGTCAATAACTTTTTTGATTTCTTTTGCATATTTTCCATAATAAAAACTCACCCACCACTCTGTCAAAACACCAATAAGCAACATTGTTATCATGAAAATTACCACTTTTAATACTAATTTTTCATTTTCAAAATTCCCATTTAAAATTTCGGTTGAACCAGGAGTTCCAAAAATCAAATAACCAGCCAGATAGATCATGAAAAAAGGAGCCAGTGCAAACGTAAAAGTTTTGTAAAGCTGCATATTAAGCCTAATATCATAATAGGTTTCATATAAACTGTCTTTCGTTGTTAATGCTGCTTTATCCAATCTCTTATAAAATAGAAAAAGCTTAGACAAATAGTAAATACTTATTGCCGCCACTATTCCGTATATAAAATAATAAGGGCCCACGAATTTTGACGGAAATTCATGATATAGTGGCAAAAAACCTATAATGATCAAAGCCAGAATCTGTCCAAAAAGTTCTGTGCGCAAATTTTTCCTAATTTTATCCAAAGGCATATTTGCCGATTGTATTTTTTCTAAATTATCCGGAACAACAACATTATCTGTCTTTTCGTTATTCCATGCGTTTTGTATATCGTTAAAATCCATATCCTTGATTTTTTATTATTTCTTTTAATTTTTCTTTTGCTCTGTTTAATTTTACCCTTGCATTCCCTTCAGATATTCCCAAATTTTCTCCTATTTCTTTATGAGAAAAACCTTCAAGCTGATAGAAAATGATTGCTTTATCGATTTTCTCCAATTTCTGAACCGCTTTATAAAAATGATCGATCTGACTTTCTTTGATATGAGAATCTCCCTCATCGTCTTTGATGTTTTCTGAGGCGATTTCGTATTTATCAACCTTTCGTTTTTCTTTCTTTAAGAAAACAATCGCCGTATTTACTGCAACGCGATACATCCAGGTCGAAAACTGACTTTCGTTTCTAAAAGAATCATACGATTTCCAGAGCTGGCAAACAATCTCCTGAAACAAATCCTGCTGATCGTCATGATTGTCCATGTACATTTTAGAAACTTTGTAAAGTATTCCTTTATGACTTTCGATCCTTTTTAAAAATTCTTGTTCTTTCTCTTTCAAAACGATGTTATTTCGTTACTGGTTTTACTTTATATCCTGCTTTTCTCAATAAATTAATTACCCCTTCTTCACCTGGCAAATGCCCTACACCAACTGCTACAAACAAGCTTTCCTTTTTCATCATTTCGGGCATTTTCTGAGCCCAATCTTTATTGCGGTCATCAAGTATCCATTTTTTGGCATTTTTACTCATCATCTTTTCGTTTGCAAGATCATTATAAACATTCATGACATTTTCTGCTTTATAATCTTCTACCATTTTCTTGGTTTCGGCTTTACTAAAATCTTCAACAGTTTCGATTAATTCTGAATCTGTATAAGCATTTACCAACACATTGGTTTGCTTTTTTACGGTTTCGAAACCTCCAATACTTTTATTTTCTTTTTTAGCCAAATCTATAAAATCTGATTCATATGATTTTAAGGTTTCACAGTCAAATGTTTTCATAGAGATAAACCCCATAATAGCAGATAAAGTAAAGCCGTCTAATTGCTTAATTTTTAGACCGGTATTTTTTTGTAAAACTGCATCTAATTTCGACAATTGTTCTGGCGATAATGTCTTACTTAGTGGTTCTGAAGCAATACCTGCTTTTTGCATATCGGCCATTTCAATTGGATCAGCTAAGTTGATCTCTAAAATTAGTTTATCTGATTTCTGAAAGGCATTTTTTGTTTTTTCTGCCATAAAATAATCCGATGGACAAATACCATGAATTGTTCCGTAAACATAAGATGGTTTTGAAAGTCCGTTTCCTGAAACCTCCCATAACAATGAATTTTCTAATTTTGGAGATTTTGTTTGTCCCTGAATTGTACCACTAAAAACTAAAGCGATTACTGCTACTACTGATGTAAATAAATTTTTCATTTTGTTGATTGATTAGTATTATTGATTGATTTGATGATTAAAACTCCTGTTATTCTTTGCTATATTTTTCACCTTTTATCCATGCCAAAGTTGCCACAAGCAAACAAACAATTATTATAAAAAAATGAGGATAAGGCTTACCATACAAATGATGGTTTACTACGGAATTGATTACTTGTATTGTTGTTAAAAAAAGCAATACATTACAGATGAATCTTTTTATTGAAGTGATTATAGTTTTCATAATTATTTTGGTTTATTTGATTACAACTCGTAAGTGATCAAACAATCAAAACGTTACAAAAAAAATTAAACTTTTTTATAGAAGTGAGGAAATACGGGCGACAAGAGTAGTATTTTTTTTAAAACTATATTTTTTATTTCACAAAGAACCACAAAGAAAAAACACAAAGCTGCACAAAATTATCCTTTGTGCAGCTTTGCGAAAACTTCGTGAATCTTTGTGAAATCACTGAGATTAAAATACGAAATTTCCTAACAATTCAAGAACCTGATTTATTTCTTCTTCAGAGTTATAACTATGAATACAAAACCTCAAACGTTCCTGTCCTTCGGGAACAGTTGGCGAAAGTATTGCTTTTATATCAAAACCCTTGTCTTGTAGTTGTTGGGCCAGTTGCTTTGCATTTTCATTACCGGGAACAATTGCAGATTGTATGGCCGATTTACTTCTTACAAACATTGGCTTTAACCCTAGCAAGTTTTTCTGCTGATTGAATAACACAATATTTTGACGTAATTTTTCGATTGTTTCTTTCTGAACATCCAATTGCTGATAAGCTACCAAAATTGTGGCAACAGAATGTGGAGATAATCCGGTTGTATAAATAAAACTTCTGGCAAAATTTACCAGATATTCTTTAAGATCTGTACTTCCTAAAATAACAGAACCGTGACATCCTAAACCTTTTCCAAAAGTCATGATTCGGGCAAAAACTCTATTATGCAAATTAAGGTACTGAATCAAACCTTCGCCTTTATCGCCAAAAACACCTAAAGTATGTGCTTCATCAACGACTAAATAACAATTGTATTTTTCAGAAAGATCTGCTAGTTCCTCTAAGTTCGGGCTATCACCATCCATAGAAAAAACAGTTTCAGTAACGATATAGATATTAGTATTGGGAAATTTCAGGATGAGATGTTCTAAATCTTCAAAATCGTTATGATTAAATTTATATGATTTAGCATTCGACATTACGATTCCGTCCCGAATAGAAGCGTGACTTAATTCATCATATAGTATAACGTCATTTCGCTGCGGTACAGCACTAAAAAAACCAACATTGGCATCATAACCCGAATTAAAGATTAAAGCCGATTCAGCGTCATGAAACTCCGCAATAAACGTTTCTGCTATTTGATACAATGAATGATTCCCCGAAATCAATCGGGATCCCGAAGCACCATTCTGAAAAATTTCATTTTCGAGTAAATAGGCATGGGTTAACTTAAATATAGATTCTGATTTTGAGAAGCCAATATAGTCGTTAGAAGAAAAATCAACTAAATTATTAAACACAGGCAATTTCCTAAGCGAATTATTCTGCTTACGATTTTCAAGCTTTTGAATAAGGTTTTCGGCTAATTTCATAAAAGCAAAGTTATGAAATAGAAGTTGATATTAAATAACAGCGGGCGTTTGATATCACCCGCTGTTTTTAAATCTATTTTTTAAATCGCACTTATAAAAGGAGATTTTCTACTAAACTTAGATGCTGCCATTTCCTGAATCATAAATGCAGCAATATCAAATGCACTGATTTGATCTCCCAGGCAATCTTCTAAGTGTATTGAAATTTCAGAACGTACCTCTGT
Organism: Flavobacterium sp. C3NV; assembly: GCF_046825355.2. Lineage (NCBI taxonomy): Bacteria > Pseudomonadati > Bacteroidota > Flavobacteriia > Flavobacteriales > Flavobacteriaceae > Flavobacterium > Flavobacterium sp. C3NV. The sequence goes on from NZ_JBKQBJ020000028.1 coordinate 7,520, forward strand.
AAATTCGATAAACGGAACACGAACCTGAGTCCAGTCTGTTGCACTTTCGACCAATAAATCATAAGCTTTTTGTCGGTCTTCCTGAATGATAGGGAAATTGGCTTTCATCCAATCTGTTGCCATTTGAGTTTTGGTACTTTTTTTATCGAATGGAGTATCAATGTTTAATCCGGCCAATAAAACATAACGTTCAATTCCGTAATCATTCATTACCTGCAAAATATTTTTAGTAGCTGCACTCGCCACCAAAGGTTCATCTTTACGCTGCCCGATTGTACTCAGAACTACCTGACAATCTATAAGTAATGATTTTATACATTCGAGATCAAGAGCATCACCTTTGATGATTTCGATTTGATTATTTTGAATAGGGAAATTCTCTGGATGTCGCAGTAATAGTTTTACACTAAATCCTTCTTTTAATAACTGGTTAACAAGATAATTTCCAGTTCTTCCGCCACCGCCTAAAACGGCAACCTTTTTTATATTTTTCATATAGCTTCTTTATAAAATTTGACATAGATAAACTCCGCTTTATCAGTTTGATAAAACGAAATAATAAAAGCTTACTGAGCTTTTATCATGATCAATATTTTATAAAGAGATTTTAATAGTCCAAATATAAAACAAAAAAGCCATCAACTGAATCAATGGCTTTTCATTTATTTTATAACTGTTAAATATGATGTCCTTAAACAATTGATTAAATTATCAGGAAACACTCTATTTATTATAATTTTTTATTAGTACTAAAAAATTGTATAGGTCACAGAATTCACTGTGGTACTTTTGATAGTATAGGTAGTACCTACTGGTAATCCACGCTGAACGATATCACGTTCGATAGGAATAAGAGGCGACTCGCAACAGCTCTTCCACGGAATTGTATAGGTAGCACCAAATGCAGCATTTACCTGAACTTGCTTTTTATTGGCAATCGAAGGTTGAGCGGCGTCACTAAAACTTTTAGAGAACGACACTGTTCCAAAACCTAATGTTAATACGAGCATCGCTAAAAAAACTTTTTTCATAATAAAATTGTTTAAGTGTTACTATTAATAAATGCTTTATGTCTACTGACTTGAATTAATTAACTTTATAAGTTACAGTGGTACTTGTAGTACTTAAAATAGTGTAGTTAGTGGGCGGAAGTCCACGCTTAATAAGATCTCGCTCAACCGCACTAAGTGGCGACTCACAACAAACTCCTAACCAGGGCGCTGTATAAGTTGTACTAAATGCAACATTTACAACGTCAACTCTTTGTTGATTTTTTATTGAAGAATTAGCAACATCATTAGAACTTGTAGTCAACGACATTGTTCCAAAACCTAATGCTATTACTAGCATTCCTAAAAAAGCTTTTTTCATAATAAAATGTTTAAGTGTTAATATACTTACAAATGTAGCAGGTATATAGAAAAATACTTACACATTTTTTATTCTATTTTTGCCTTTTTTGTTAATTTTCTCACATTATTATTCTGAAATATTTGCCACTATGAAAGACTATTAAGATATTAACTAAAAACAAAACACTTTCACAAACAGATGATATTAGTACAGAAAGCATAAAAAAAGCCAGACATCTCTGTCTGGCTTTTCATTTATTTCTTTGAATTGTTTTAGTCAACTAAAACAATTACTTTATTGTCTTTCATCTCGATAGTTCCTGACTCAATCTCTAATGTATAAGTTTGGTCGTTTACTCTCATAAATTTACCCGCTACTTCTTTAGAAAGATTAAAACTTGGCGCTGCAATTTTTACAGTTCCTTTTTCTAAAATAGAAACAATAGGAGCGTGATTATTCAATATTTGAAAGCTTCCATCAACTCCAGGCAATGTAACCGAAGTTACTTCTCCCGAAAATAATTTTGCCTCTGGTGATACTATTTCTAAAATCATAATTTTTGAGTTATGAGTTATGAGTTATGAGTCATAAGTTCGGTAAAGCTTTGCTAAACTCATAACTCATAACTCATAACTTAAAACTATATTAAGCTTCAGCCAACATTTTTTCTCCAGCTTCGATAGCATCCTGGATAGAACCTTTCAAGTTGAAAGCTGCTTCCGGAAGATGATCTAACTCACCGTCGATAATCATGTTAAATCCTTTGATAGTATCTTTAATATCAACCAAAACTCCAGGAATACCTGTAAATTGCTCCGCTACGTGGAAAGGTTGAGATAAGAAACGTTGAACACGACGTGCTCTTGATACTGATAATTTATCTTCTTCAGATAACTCTTCCATACCAAGGATCGCAATAATATCTTGCAATTGTTTGTATTTTTGAAGAATCTCTTTTACTCTTTGTGCACAGTCGTAGTGCTCATTTCCTAAAATTTGAGGAGTCAAAATTCTTGAAGTAGAATCTAACGGGTCAACCGCTGGATAAATACCTAGCTCAGCAATTTTACGAGACAATACTGTTGTTGCATCTAAGTGAGCAAACGTTGTTGCCGGTGCCGGGTCAGTTAAATCATCCGCAGGAACGTAAACCGCCTGTACAGATGTAATAGATCCTTTGTTTGTAGATGTAATACGCTCTTGCATCGCTCCCATCTCTGTTGCCAAAGTTGGTTGGTATCCTACTGCAGAAGGCATACGTCCTAAAAGTGCTGACACCTCAGAACCTGCTTGTGTAAAACGGAAGATGTTATCAACGAAAAACAATACGTCTTTACCTTGATCAGTTCCAGCTCCATCACGGAAATACTCAGCGATAGATAATCCTGAAAGTGCTACACGGGCACGAGCTCCAGGAGGCTCATTCATTTGTCCGAAAACGAAAGTAGCTTTAGACTCTCTCATTCCTGGCATATCTACTTTAGATAAATCCCATCCTCCATTTTCCATAGAGTGCATGAAATCATCACCGTATTTAATAATTCCTGACTCTAACATCTCACGAAGTAAGTCATTTCCTTCACGTGTTCTTTCTCCTACTCCTGCGAATACAGAAAGTCCACCGTGACCTTTTGCGATATTGTTGATCAACTCCTGAATCAATACAGTTTTACCAACACCTGCACCACCAAACAATCCAATTTTACCTCCTTTTGCATAAGGCTCGATCAAATCGATTACTTTGATACCTGTGAATAAAACTTCTGATGAAGTTGATAAATCTTCAAATTTAGGCGCTTGTCTGTGAATAGACAAACCGTTTTCTCCTGTTTTTGGCAAGTTTCCTAAACCATCAATTGCATCTCCAATTACATTGAATAATCTTCCATATACATCTGGACCGATTGGCATTTGGATTGGATTTCCAGTTCCAACTACTTCATATCCTCTTGACAAACCGTCTGTAGAGTCCATAGAAATGGTACGCACAGTGTTTTCACCGATGTGAGATTGTACTTCTAGAACTAACAATGTTCCGTCTTTTTTAGTGATTTCTAGTGAATCATAAATTTTTGGAAGTTCAACATCCTTACCGTTGAAAACTACGTCAACTACTGGTCCAATGATTTGAGCAACTTTTCCTATTACTTTTGACATTACTTATGTATTTATTAAATAGCTATTTAGGTTTATCGAAAATACCTCTTTTTTCAAAGCGCAAAGATAATTTTTTAAAATATAAAATCAATATTTTTTTTATAAAAAATACTACGATTTTGTTTGATTCATAAATCTAAGGCTTCAAATATGCAAAATGGCATTTTTTAACATAATAAAAAAAAGCCACTACATGTTCAAAATGAGTGGCTTTTATATTAAAAAAATTAAAACTACTGAATCGTTAATGGATATTGAATTGGATATGTCCCCAAATCTACATGACGCAGCGTCGAACCATATTTTGCATTGATGGCATCTATGAAAATATTAGCAATCAAACCATACCCTCTTGGGCTAGGGTGCACACCGTCAAGTGAAAACGCACCTCCAACAGCATACGAAGAAGTCATTGTGAAATTTCCGAAACGAATTCCTCCGCTGGACAATTTCGTCATTACACCTCTTGTATCCACAAAAGCCAATCCTTTTGCTTCTGCCGCTGCTGCAATTATTACGTTGTAAGCATCTGTAGCTACTCTAATTTCTTCAATTTCAGTCGGAATCAACACATGTTTGTCTTGTAACGGAAATGAAATTCCAAATGCATTTAACGGATAAGGAGGAGCAATCCCTACACCAGAATCAACAGCAGTTGGCGCCGCACCAATAGCAGCTCTTGTTGTTAGCAGTAACAAATCTGTAGCTTTAGCTTGTCTCGCCTGGCCAAATATCGCTCCATAAAAAGTTGCTGTCTGCGCGCCTAATGTTGGCGTAAATGCTGCTGCCAACTGAGCAGACAAATTAGGCAATGTTTCATCTTTTATTAGTACTGGACTTGCCGCAGTTTCAGACAATAAATTAATCCTATCGCCCGCACCAAAAGCTGTTAAGGCTGCTTTTAGCGGACCATATAATTGTGCATTAAGCAATTTAATAGTCGCCAAACCAACTGCTTCATTGTCTTTCCCTATTGATTTTGCCGTAAGCGGATTATAAGGTACTGTCGTAAAATGTGGCAATGTTGTAATGTATGGTAAATTTGCCACTACTCCTTTTGCTCCATTTGAAGTTAAAGTATTAACAAGAGTATTATATGCAAAATTAAAAGTTGCCGTTGGTGTAATATCGTCTCCTAAAACAGGATCCTGAGAAGTAGGCACACCACCATTTGTAGCGTAACCCAAAACGTCATTACCTCCTATAAACAAAGAAAAGAATGTAGGAGCCTGAGCCATAGCATCAGCTAAAACACTTGTGGTAGGCGAAGAAGAAAAACGTGCAAAATATGGATTTGCTGTTGCGGGTGTCGCAAAAACACCGGCAAGATTACCATATCCCGGAGCTAGCAAATGAAAACTTTTAGCACCCGGAATACCCATATTACTAAAAGAACCCGTTAAGCGCGCCGTTATCGCCGTACCGGAAACTCCCGGAACATTTACAGGGCCTCTTGTAACAGGCTCAAAAATAAACCTGGTTGGAAATTTTGAAATCTGCGCACCACCAGAAGAAAATCCACCAATATTATCCAGCATATACGGAGTTGTAAAAGCACCTCCGCCAGCGGCCGCAAATTGTTGCGACAATATATTGGTATATGCATTACTCTGCCCCTTTGCAAACAACGCTCCATCACTGTAACCTGCGGCAAAAGAATCTCCAAGTGCTACATATTTAGTAAAAACCGCAGATCCCGGAACAACCGGTACCTCTACAGGCTCATCATTACTATCATCATTATTACATGCTGCAACGATTAAAGAAACCAAAAGCAGCCATTTTATATTTTTTTTCATGTTGTTAACTTTTAAATTATTAGCTCTTTCTTCTTTAATGAATCATAAAAAGAAAGAAAAATATTTTGATTACATCATCATTTTCATTTAAGGATTAATCACCCATGAAGCAAACCACATCTGACCAATCATACCTGCACCAACTACCTGAAGATAATCTTTTCCGAAAAGATTTGTTGCCCCAACTTTAATAACAGATTTCAATTTTGGAATACCATAATTAATCTGAGCATCAAGAACTGTATTTTCCGGAATCATACCATCCCCAAAAGAAGACTGCCATAAATATTCAGTATTCCATCTTACATTAACATTAAAACCTAAGTTTTTAGTCACTTTAGCATTTCCAAAAGAACCTTTGATTCTATGTTTTGGCGTATTAAATCCAGCCACAAAACTTGGATCTTCTGTTTGATCAAAATCAAATTGAGAATAATTATAATTAACTCCTAATTCAAAATCTTTATATACTTTTTTAGACAAACCAACTCCAAAACCCAACGATGTGATTTGAGCAGTAGTATTAGTATAAATTTGATACACTCTTCTGTCCCCAAAAGCCAAAGCAGCATAACCCAACTGAACACTAGGATCTGCAGAATTAGTCCCTGCGGTTCCATAATAAGGAGTAATTACTCTTGAAGTATTCATAAAGTCATTATAAATATTATAGTATGCATTGATATCAATCGACAAATCATTTTGCACTACTGTGCGATACCCTACTTCAAAAGCATGTACTTGTTCTGGTTTTACTAAGCTAGGATTTGCAACTTTAAGATCGGCAGGATTTGCAGAAGCAGCAAATGCCTGAACAGAAGTTAATGTATATGAATTTTCATAAGCGCTACGACCTGACAAATTAACTGTTGGTCCTATACCCGCACCCGGTATAGCCTGACCAGCAAGACTCACAGGCTGAGTTTCCTGAAAACGATCTAAATTGTCCGGAGCAGACCCCACTAATGCAAATGGTCCTAAATCTAAACCAATATATTGATCCTGAGTAGTTGGATTACGGAAACCTGTTTGATAAGACGCTCTGAAATTATGTCTTTTTGATTCTCCTGCAGAATACACAAAAGAGACTCTTGGCGAAACATTCCCATCAAAATTCTGGCTTTTGTCATAACGAATAGATCCCGTAAATTTCAATCTGTCGTCTAACCATTTTTTTTGCAATTGAGCATAAGCTCCATATTCTTTATATTCGATTGGACCATCATAATCTGTAAAGATTGTCCCTTCTGAATCCATTATATATTTTCTCCATGAACCTCCCACCTGAATTTCAGCAAATTTGATAACATCTCGCAAATTATAATTCACATCTGAATGATATAATTTTGAATGATCAATAAATTTAGCTCCCTGAGTTAAATCAGGATTAGAAATAACGGTTGCCAATGCATTATTGAATTGTGCAGAACCCGGCTCAAATCTGGCCGATCTTGGAGCACTAGGATTAAGCGGATCAATATTTGGCACCAATGGTAAATTTGGCGAAACATTGTAGTCAGCAAAATTTCTTGCATAATTAGAAGCATCAGTTGCATTCAGACCAAGTACTGCAGATGACAATTGGTATGCTGTTCCGTAATCTGTAAACCAGTTTTTATCTGATTTTGCCAATCTGTTCACATTCCATCCGGCAAATCTCATATCATAAGAATTTCCAGCATCTTCACTTGTAAAATAAACCCTTCCAAAAAAGTTTTTTCCTTTTATTTCAAATTTACCCTGTTGCATCAGGAAATCTTTCAAAGCATATCTGTTTGCTCCTTGATAAATCGTACTTCCTGTACCAATTTTATATTGCAATATGATTTCAGTATCATCTGCCCAAGGTTTAATATGAGCACTAAAGTCAGCCTTCATACTTTTAACTTTATTATCGGTCAGATCCTGCTCACGATATCCTGTTCTGCTCACTTGCCCAACATTTGGAATAAAGGTTGTAATCTCATCACCATATATATTTAATCCATCATAATTTGGATTATTGGCATGCCCAACAGAACCGCCAGTCATACTTCTGTTATCTGCCGCAATCCACTCGGAAGCTTCCATATAGGTGAAATTTGCTTTTAATGCAAAATGCTTGGTAAATGCTTTTGCCGCCCTGATCCCAAAATCATTGTAATCATTTGTTCCGGCCGCATCCTGACTTGTTTGTCCGTATTTATAATAAACACTTATCCCTTCGTTAGTAAAAGGACTTTTACTGCTCATAAACATAATACCATTAAAAGCATTTGCACCATACAACGCAGAAGATGCTCCAGGCAAAAGTTCGACACTAGCTACATCAATATCAGAAATACCAATTAGGTTCCCTAATACAAAGTTCAGCGCCGGAGACGAATTATCCATCCCGTCGACTAACTGCATAAAACGCGTATTTGCCACTGTAGCAAAACCACGCGTATTGATCGATTTAAAAGAAATACTACTGGTATTAAAGTTAACTTCTTTTAAATTTTCTAAACCATCATAAAAAGTAGGTGCTGTTGTATTTTTAATTTCCTGAAGCCCCATTCTTTCAATAGTAACCGGCGATTCAATTACACGTTCCGGAGTTCTTGAAGCCGAAACAACAATTTCATCTAATTTTGTTTCTTCATCTTTCAAAACCACATTGATTTTTTGGTTTACTGAAGTAACATTAATTGTTTTACTTTCAAATCCCACTGCCGAAACTTTGATCACAAAAGGAAGTTTAGCAGAAATATTCAATTTAAAAGAGCCATCAAAATCAGTAGACGTTCCTGTAGAACTTCCTACTAAATTAATATTAGCACCAGGAATAGATTGTTTGTTACTATCAGTAACAGAACCAGTAATTGTATTCTGCGCAAAGGATATTCCGCTGAAAAACAACATAATTAGCAAATACACTCTCATTTGGATTTGTTTTTGGTTAGTTTATATAGCCAAAATACAAATATTTTTGATATTAATAAAAAAATGTTAAAAAAAATAAATATTCCTTATAAATTTAGTTACAATTTTAACTTTTTATCAATTACATTTATTAAATTAAAATCAAATTAATCATATACATTTATCAAAATACTATGCATACATATAAATTTTATGCATTTTTTTAAGGATTTAGTAAAAATAGCAAGAGTGAAAAAATAATCTGATAATAAAAAAAAGCGAGATATAAATCTCGCTTTTTTAACTTTAAAGAACTTTTAAAAAATTAATTAAAAATTATTCTCCACTTTTTCTAATCGATTTTTTAAATTAATAATTTGTTTGTTTTGCTCAATCATATAAAGCGTCATCTCTTCTATTTTTTTTAGCAAGTCTAAATTCATTTTAGCAAGCATTAAACCGTTTTTCTCTATTTCCCTTGCCGATTGTATTTCTGGCAGATGACTATTTTGTTTGATATAATCTTCGACTTCCTGAAGTGATTTTAATTTATAATCGTTAGCAAAAACATAATCAGGAACTAATCCTGCGTTAATTGTTACTTTTACTTCTTGAGCATGAATGTTTCCAGCTACTGTAAGTTTAGAATCTGGGGTTGTTGTGCCGATACCTATGTTGCCATTATCATTTATGTGCATACGAACCTGTGGCGCATCTCCGCCTAGACTATGATTCGTCATAAATTGCAAATAAGTATCCCAATTTGCCCCTCTAAAGCTCCGAATAACCGCTGATCCTGCCGCAGCAAAATCCCAGCTTAAATCTCGAGCTGAATTTGAATTTTCAGGTGAATTTGGCCCCAAAATGCTAATCGCTTTTAATGGAGTAGGGTAACCATCTGGACTAGCCTGAATTGTTAATTTTGAAGTTGGATTTGTTGTACCTATACCAAAATTTCCAGAGTAAATAAACGACTTGTCACCATCCTTAAAATACACATCTCTACCAATTCTAGTTCCTCCTGTAAAATCCTCACCATAATTTAATGACAAAACATTATAATTATCATGGACAAAAGCTCTTCCTCCTGATCCTCTTGGTGCATATTGAAAACTTACATCAGCTAAGCCATTATAAAAAAATTTATTCCCATCACTTGGTGAGATAATTTGCGAAGATGCGGCAAAAGATGCAGTAATAAAAATTAAAAAAATAATCTTTTTCATATGTTAATTTTTATTATTTTTTAAAAGTTCAATTTCCTTTTTCATTTCAATCATATAAAGCGTCATTTCTTCAATTTTCTGCAACAACTTTGCATTCATTTCTCCCAGACTAATTCCGTTTTTCAGGACTTCCTCTTCACTTGGAATATTTTCTAAATGTCCTTTCTCAGCAATATGTTTTTCGACTTCTTCAAGCGTTGGCAAATTGTATTCTTTTTTAAAGACAAAGTCTGACCAGCCCTCCATATCTACTTTTACTTCTTTAGAATGGATTGTTCCGTTTACGTCTAGTTTGTTTGTTGGGTTTATTGTGCCGATACCAACATTACCAGTTAATCCAGCAATTGAAAAATATGGTTTTAAAACAACACCAAAAGTGTTTTTTCCAGAAATAGTAAACAATCCAGGATAAGAAGATGCTTCCGGAAAAACCAAATTCAAATTGTTAGATGTAAAATTATCCATATAAAAGCCACACTTAGTACCTGACAATTCAGAAGTTGAATCATCATTATAGATAAGAAATTTAGCTCCATTTATTCCATAGCCGCTCCCCAAATCTAATCTTGAATTAGGAATTGATGTTCCTATTCCAAAATTTCCAGAAGAAATAAATGAATTCCCACCATCTTTAAAGTATACATCTCTACCAATCCTAGTTCCACCATTAAAATCTTCTTCATAATTTATTGCAAACACATTACCTGGCGCATGCACGAAAGCCCTACCTCCACTTCCTCTCTCTGAAAATCGAAAAGTAACATCTGCTAATCCATTGTAGTAAAATAAATTATTACCATTAGGAGAAACAATTTGCGAAAATGCTGTAACCGAGAACAGCATAACAATTATATAATTAAACACTTTCATTTCTATTACTTTTTTAAATTCTTGACTTCTATTTTTAAATCTTGGATAGATTTATTCTGCGCAATCACATAAAGAGTCAACTCTTCAATTTTTTGTAACAACTTTGCATTCATTTCACCTAAATTAATTCCCTTTTGCAAAACTTCTTCCTCGCTTGGAATATTCTGTAAATGCCCTTTTTCTGCAATATGTTTTTCGACTTGTTCAAGAGTTGGCAAATTGTATTCTTTTTTAAAGACGAAGTCTGACCAGCCCTCCATATCGACTTTTACTTCTTTGGAATGGATTGTACCGTTTACATCTAACTTATTTGTTGGGCTTGTTGTTCCTATACCAACATTACCATTTGATGAGATCCTCATTCTTTCTAATAAATTGGTAATTGATGGATTATCAATATCACCTTCCCAGCCTGAATAAAAAGCTAGCGCTTTTCTTCCATAATTTTGATCATTAACTCCTCTAAAAGCAACTCCATTATTAGTTTGATATCCACCTGTTAAAAGTAAATATGGAGTACTAGTATTATTATTACCCGTGACTGCATGAATTCTCAGTCCTGCATCAGAGTTAGAGGCATTTATCTGCAATGTTTTTTCTGGAGCATTTGTGCCAATTCCTACATTTCCAATAGCCGGAAATGTATTCTGAGAAAAACCATTATGGCAAACACACAACATTACTAATAACAATATTTTCTTCATGATTTATCTTATTTCAACTTTCTCAATTCTCTTTTCCAATAATACCTGATTACTTTTAAGACTTTCATTCTCTTTTTTCATCTCAATTAAATACAAAGTCATCTCTTCTATTTTCTGCAACAATTTTGCATTCATTTCTCCCAGATTAATTCCGTTTTGCAGAACCTCTTCTTCGCTTGGGATGTTTTCTAAATGACCTTTTTCTGCAATATGTTTTTCGACTTCATCAAGTGTTGGCAGATTGTATTCTTTTTTAAAAACAAAGTCAGGCCAGCCATTCATATCTACTTTTACTTCTTTAGAATGGATTGTTCCGTTTACATCTAGTTTATTTGTTGGATTTATTGTGCCGATGCCAACGTTACCATTTGTTAAAATAGACATTTTCGCGATATAATTAGTAATAAAATGTAGAGAATGATTACTCTCTGTACCGATAAGCCCGCCACCTCCATACCATGAGGAATGCGAAAAAACCCCAACTTTATACACAGAATTTGCGGAAGTAGCTAAAATTTTGGAATGGTTAACTCCAGCAACATCTAACACTCTACTCCAGCCCTGATCATTTGAAGGATTAGCTATTCCAATTCCCAGATTACCTGCTATGTAATTATTTCCAGCTCCATTTATTCTCAAATTTCCTGAAGATTCAACATCACTTTTCGAGTCCAAAAGATAACGCCAACTCTCCCAAGTATCCTGACCATAAAAAGCACTTCTATAAAGTATCCTTGCACCGTTCCAGGTATTATCAAAATACAACTGTGAAACTAAATGTGAGTACTTCCCACTGATCTCTAATAATGATCCATAATTAGTGGGGGCGCCTATACCATTATAATTATCCCATAATTTTACAGACATAGGATTTACACCAACTCTGGGCGGACTTAAAAAATCTTTTTGATTCTCACTCCAATTCAAACTATTATGTCCTAAATTACCATCAAATACTTGGCTATAAGAGCAGAGGCTAAAAAACATTACATTTAGTAATACTATTTTTTTCATAAATATTTACTTTAATTTTTCTTCAATTTTGTTTAACCTTTCGAAAACAGCTTTAAAAGCTTCATTCTCCCTCTCAAGTAATTCAATTTTTAAAGATTGCTTTTTATTTTCCTGTTCCTGTTCAATCGCATAAAGAGTCAACTCCTCAATTTTCTGTAAAAGCTTAGCATTCATTTCACCCAAATTGATTCCGTTTTCTAAAACTTCTTTCTCACTTGGAATATTTTCTAAATGACCTTTTTCAGCAATATGTTTTTCGACTTCATCAAGCGTTGGCAGATTGTATTCTTTTTTAAAGACAAAGTCTGACCATCCATTCATATCAACTTTTACTTCTTTGGAGTGGATTGTGCCGTTTACATCTAGTTTGTTTGTTGGATTTGTTGTGCCAATACCAACGTTACCATCAAAATTCCAGGTCATTACATGCTGATCCGGAACTGAACTTGTATTTGCACTACCATTTATATATAAATCCAGTTTACTACCATAAAGACCTCCACCTCCATGTCCTATACGAAACTCGGCATTTTCAATATAACTATAATTAGGAGTTCCCATTCTGGATAACTTAAGAACTGATTTACTCGATGCGGTTTGACCTCCCGGTTTACTCTCACTAACTTCAAAGACTTCGAGTGCACTTCTTGGATCACTGGTTCTTATTACTACGTTCCCGGCAATGCTTTGACTTCCTGTAAAACTATTTGAACCTCTTGTTGCTAATTCATTCCAATTAGAATTTGCAGAAGTCGCACTTGGTGAAGCAAGTTTTCTAAAATATAATTTATCATTTTCAGACATTGAAGAAGCAATTTGCAACTGAAAATTATTATTTGGATTTGGATGCCTAACCACCATCAAATGCTGCCATCCTCCCTGATAACTTAAATCAGGTATTGTACCAATGGGGTTATAAGCATTATATGCTCCTGAACCCATTTGAACACTAAAATCTGTAATTGATGGAGCAAAACCGTTCTCAATTTGTTGAGAAAATGCATTTAATGTAAAAAATACGGTAGAAACTACTATGATGATTTTTGTATTCATATAATTATTTTTTAGAAATTAATTTCAATTCTAGTGTATTAATTTTTTTACTTTGTTCTTCATTTTCCTTTTTCATCTCAATCATATAAAGAGTCAACTCCTCAATTTTCTGCAACAACTTTGCATTCATTTCCCCTAAATTAATTCCGTTTTGTAGAACTTCTTTTTCACTCGGAATATTTTCTAAATGACCTTTATCAGCAATATATTTTTCAACTTCTTCAAGGGTTGGCAAATTATATTCTTTTTTAAAAACAAAATCTGACCAGCCATTCATATCTACTTTTACTTCTTTTGAGTGGATTGTGCCGTTTACGTCTAGTTTGTTTTTTGGTTCTATAGTTCCAATACCCACATTACCACTTTGCGTAATCCGCATGTATGCATTATTAACACCATAGCCCGGAACTTTTACTTCAGTAAAATCTCCTACTTGATATGTATAACCAGTTTCAATTATTGATAAATTTGCCCATAAAGGATTTCCTATTGATAATTTAACACCATGAGTAATACCAACTGATAAAATTGAAGTTGGTTGAGAAGTTCCTATTCCAAAATTTCCAGAAGAAATAAATGAATTCCCACCATCTTTAAAGTATACATCTCTACCAATCCTAGTTCCACCATTAAAATCTTCTTCATAATTTATTGCAAACACATTACCTGGCGCATGCACGAAAGCCCTACCTCCACTTCCTCTCTCTGAAAATCGAAAAGTAACATCTGCTAATCCATTGTAGTAAAATAAATTATTACCATTAGGAGAAACTATTTGCGAAAATGCTGTAACCGAGAACAACATAATAATTATACAATTAAACACTTTCATCTGTATTGCTTTTTTAAGTTATTGACTTCTATTTTTAAATCTTCAATTGATTTATCTTGCTTTAATAAATAAAGAGTGAGTTCTTCAATCTTTTGCAACAATTTTGCATTCATTTCACCTAAATTAATTCCATTTTGCAAAACTTCTTCTTCACTTGGAATATTCTGTAAATGCCCTTTCTCTGCAATATGTTTTTCGACTTGTTCAAGAGTTGGTAAATTGTATTCTTTTTTAAAGACGAAGTCTGACCAGCCATTCATATCTACTTTTACTTCTTTTGAGTGGATTGTGCCGTTTACGTCAAGTTTGTTTGTTGGATATATCGTTCCAATTCCTACATTCCCATTTCCCAAAATTCTCAGCTTTTCTGTTTGGTGTGTCATGTAGGATTCTTTAGTAAAAAATTGCATTCCATAGGTATTATTACCTGCATTTTGAGTAATTGTACGAATTGATGTTCCAAAATCATCAAGATTACCTGCATTAATTGAATGTGCAATCATGATAGAAGATTCATTGTCAACATTAGCTGAATTACGAACAAGAATATTTCCGTTATTTATTTCTAGTTTAGCTAATGGACTGGTCGTACCAATTCCGACGTTCCCATCACTACCTCGCATATAAAAAATATCGCCTCTATAACCATTTCCTGTATGAGCTCCAAATTTAACAAACCCATTTGCTCCGTCAAATCCCAAATTTATTCCAGCTACATTTCCGCTATTGATACCAGTATTATAGACTGCATCATTATTGATTTCAAAACTTCCCAATTTATAAATATGCTGAGCAAAATTGATGTGACAAACAAAAAATGCAATTATTATTATTAACTTTTCTTTCATAGTTTTTATTTTTTTACTTTCTCTAAAAGCGATTGATTACTTTATATTTTCTATTTCCGATCGACCCGCTCCCGCACGAATCCTTTCGTGTGGTGCGCTCTACTTCAATATCAAACATTCTAAAAACCACAACATTATCATTAACTCATTTTTTTACTATTAAAAGTTGATAATCTGAACCTTCATCAGCAACCGCCACACGAAATGATTCGTGCGGGTTATTGTCGTGTCGCCAAAATTGATAATGTTTTTACATTAGAACTTTTCTCTACTTCTTTTTTAAAATAATCTAACAAGAATTCTTTCCTGCTTTCTTTTGGATTTTCTTGTATTCTTTTTACAATTTACCTACTAGTGAATCTATTTAAATCACCTAATAGCAACTCTGGATTTTGACCGTTTATACTCCTAAAAACTAAATGCACATGATTTGTCATAATGCATCAGGCATAATTTCTAATTCTTTATTTTTCTGGCAAAACCTTAAACTTTTCAAAAAATAAATCTTTATATTCTTTTCTAGTAAGAACACTTTTATTCTTACTTAAAAACAATTGGTATTCTCTGAGTTTCAATTTCTCCTTTAAAAATCTCAATATTATTTTTTTTGTAATTAGACAAAATGTCTTTTGGAATAATCTTCTCTATATCTTCTTTTAGTTTGTACCTTAAACGAAATGTATACTTTTTTTCAGGATTTAATTTAAAATAAATTGGTCTTCTTAAGTTCTCTTCTGTATCTTCAACTATAAAGGGAAGAGGTAATGATGCGAGAAAAATATAACTCTCTTTAGAAGAAATAACAACTCCCTGATCATAAAAATTTATACTTTCACTTTTTAAATTATATCCCATTTTTTTTAATAATATTTCTTTTTCATCTTCAATATTAAAGTGTCGTTCAAGTAAACTACCCAACTTACAACTATATGAAGGATCAATTAAAGGTGCATTTTTCTCCAGTACATTACCTTGTTCATCTTCAATAACTATGTCTAAATTATATATATCAGATAAATTTAAATATTTAATAAAAAGTAAATATTTTTTATTTGTAGGATTGGATAATTCAAATTTCACAACATTAGTAAAAGTATACTTTTCTTTTTCGCTATAAAAAGTAAGATGACTATAGAAACTCTCAATTGTATCTACAGAGAACCCTTTGCTTACAATTTCCTCATTTATTAATTTTAGCTCCAG
>NZ_JBKQBJ020000029.1:0-12835 GCF_046825355.2 Flavobacterium sp. C3NV
GCATAAATTTTAAAAGTTCAATAGGGGTCATCTTTTATTCTTAAAGTGCAAATTTCTTATTTTATTTTGACATTCCCTCCCCAAGGTTTGTTCTTGATCCCAAAGAACGCTAAGTTTCTTTTTACTCTTAGCTTTTATAAAAGGCAAAGTTCGCAAAGCTTTGTATTGATTTAGCTTTTTGACCTCTTTGTGATCTGAAATACGCTGTTATTATTTCTTCTCCTTTTGAATAATTTCACTTTTTATAGAATCATTCTCTTTTAATGTATCTTTTTCTTTATTGACGATTTCATTATCACTAATTGTATCATTATCAATTACTGCTAGTTCTCCCTCTACCGCTGCTTTTCCCATACAACTTGTTAAAGAAAAAAGAAGACTTAATGAAAACAAGGCCATTTTTTTAATTGGTTTAATCCTAATTCTACTAAATCTATTTTTCAAATTATCATATTTGACATTATTCTCACCTTTAACCTGATCAAATTTAAAATGTCCACAAATGCTTTCCTTACCTGAGTTTTCAATCAAATAATTTCTTATTTCAGAATTCTCCATTTTAGTAAAATCAATTACTGTTTTACTACAAGAATTACAAAATCTACCTTCTTTATTTGGCAGCATTGAATTCCAGTTTTGATTACATGGTTTTGGTATAGTAATTTGATTTTCCATTTGATTTAAAAATATTGATTTTTGCTTTTCGTTAGTTTCTTTACGCAAGACAAATATAATGCCGCAATAAAAAGTCTTTCTATTTAAAAAAAAGTCTTTCTCAGTCATCTAATAGAGATTTCTTCAGGTCATGTAAAAAATGCCCTTGTAAACGGCCTCAATAAAACCTGCAAAAACACCATCAGAAATTAAGGTGCGTTTGAATTCTTTTAGCAACATTTTATTCTAAAATTAATCACAAACCATCATCCTTCAAACAAAACAGTACTATACATAATAAGTTTATCAAATTTTAATGCAATGAATTTTAATTTTATACAAGTTTAAAATTTCATAAGTACTGGTCAATTTTTATCGATCTGTTTTCATTATTGGCATCTTCTATGCCTTTTAAAATAGTTTTGATTTGTTTTTTATCAAATGAATATTTACCAAAAAATACATATTCGATAGTCTTGGTATTTTTAATATCTTCTAATGGATTTTTTCTCAGCAATACTAAATCTGAACCATATCCTACTTTTATCATTCCTGTCTTTTTTTTCATCCAATTCCCTGGCGCAACAGTTGCTGAATAGAGGACTTGCGAATTAGTCATTCCTGATTTTGACAATGATTCCAGTTCGCTGTGAAGAGAAAAACCTGGAACAACAGTCGAAACATTCGCATCTGTTCCAGCCATAATCGTAACTTTATTATCTACGAGTGCCTTTGTCATAATGTGAATCGCTGCTGCATAAGTTTTCCAATAAATCGAAGACAATCTTTTGGCATTAAAATCTTCTTTACCATCATATTCATATCCATTTTTACCAGGCAACCATCCTAATTTATAAAGAGGAGTTCCTTCAATAATTTTTGGATTGGCATATTTTAATTCTATTTTTCTAAGTTTAGCCTTTAAGTCAAATCTTTGGTCTGAAAAACTTTCGCACAACCAAATAGTCGATGTAACACTGATATGGTTCTGCTTTAACTTTTTTGCAATCTGACTCGAACGTATTTTTAAAAAATTCAGGTATTCTTTTGGGTTTTTGGATATTGATTTCCCAAATTCGTCTATAGTTTTTATCGTTAATTCTTCGATATGAGCAACCTCTTTTTGACCTGATACATAAAAAGTTTTCAAATTAACTAACGGAATATGACCAATAACAGGAATATTATACTCTTTAGCAATCTCAACTGTGGTTTTAAACATTTCCGGATTAACAAAACCATACATTTTTATAGCATCATAACCCTGATCGCTTATTTTTTTTATAGCAATTTGAGCTTCCTTTTTAGTAGAATAATTTACAGATTGTCTTGTCCAACTGTAATAATATCCCATTAATCCGTTTTCGCTAAATATTGGCGGAGATGCAACAAATATTCTTGGGCCTACCCCCCTTTTTTGTATTGATTTTTTCCATTCTAAAATTGTAGGGTTTCCAGCCATTTCCCGAACAGAAGTAACTCCATTTATCAGATATAAAAATAAGTCATTTTTGCTTTCTTTTAAATGAACGTGACTGTCTACAAGACCTGGAATCAGAAACTGGTTTGTACCATCTATGCAGCTATTTATCGAATTCAGTTCTTGATTTTTTTCAATTTGAACTATCACACCATCTTTTATAACTACGTCCTGATTTTTAATAAAATAACTACAATCTTCAGAAAGTACGTTTACATTTTTTATTAGAAACATTTTAGACGGTCTGATTATCGAGGCAATGTTTACAACCCTAGTAGATTTACCTAATACTTTATTTAATTCATTATCTGCCCACAGAAAAACCCCAAAAATTACAACCAACAATACAGCAACTGCATAGAGAAATCTCCTAAACCATAGTTTTTTCATAAATTATCTAATTTAAATTCAAGTGACAAAACAAAGTCAAAAAACCCTATGAATCAGCAAGGTAAAAGTGGTTAGGTACGAAATAGGTCGTTTTAGGTATGAAATTTATCAGTTAAATAAAAAATCTTTCTCATTTAAGCCGTTAAACAAATTTTCATACATTTGAAAAAACAAAAACAATGAATAGAAAAGGTTGTCTTCCTCCGCCAAGAGTTTAATTTCTTTCTAAAATGAGATGAAGTTACAAGTTGATAATGCATCAACTGTTTTTACGTGCTTCATATTTAACTAGTAAATTAATTAAATCTTGTTCGGTTTCGGGCATACACTTTTCATGAAAAAATCTTATCTAAAGTTACACTTAGCTGTACTACTTTCGGGTTTTACCGGTATTTTTGGTAAACTCATCTCCCTTAATGAAGGTCTTTTAGTTTTATACAGAACCTTGTTTTCTGCTATTATTTTATTTTTTCTTATCAAATTGACCAGAACATTGGTTCAAATTAATATTCGGGAAAAATTAAATATTGCTAAAATCGGTTTTTTTATAGCCATACATTGGGCATTTTTTTATGCCAGTATAAAGTATTCCAATATCTCTATTGGCGTAGTTTGTTATTGCCTGACCAGCTTTTTTACGGCGATTTTTGAACCCTTGCTCAATAAAAACAAACTTGTTTTTTCTCAATTAATCTTTAGCGCCATCACACTATTTGGGATCAGTCTTATTTTCCATTTTGACAGTTCTTATCATACCGGGATTTTATTAGGCAGCATTTCATCGGCATTTGCGGCGCTGTATACGATTTACAATGAACGTTTGGTAAAAACCTACGATAGTAAAGTCATCAATTATTATCAAATGATTGGCGGAACGATTTGTTTAGGCATTTTAATGCCTTTTTATTTGATTTTCTTTCCTGTTGAAAGTTTAATTCCGACAGGAACTGACTTTTTTTATCTGATATTGTTATCATTGTTTTGTACCGTTGGCCTGTATGTTTTATTTGCGGAAGCATTAAAAAAAATACCGGCCTTTACCACCAATCTTACCTTTAATTTAGAACCCATTTATGCGATAATTTTAGCATTTGTATTTTTTAATGAAGGCAAGCAAGTGAGCCAATCATTTTATCTTGGATTATTTTTTGTCATGACTTCTGTCATTCTTCAAACGATTATTTCCTTAAGAAGGAAGAAATAAAAAAAGAAACCTCCAAAGTCATTGATTTTGGAGGTTTTTAAAATTTAAAAGTTATTTTTTTTTACCAAGGGCTAACCTCTGATTCATCTTCTATATCATTACTAAAAAAATGTCCTGTAGGCGCATTTTCATCTGTAAAAGTATGTTTGATAATAAAAGCCGCAGCACTTTCTACTGAACCCGGACCGCTATGATGATTAAAATCTGTAGCTGTATAACCCGGATCAATTGCATTTACTTTAAAAGGTAATTCTCTCAACTCATATGCCAGTGCAATAGTATAGGCGTTCAAAGCTGCTTTTGAAGTAACATAACTTGCTGCTTTAAAATTATAATATTTCCAGGTAGGATCACTATGTAAAGTTAGGGATCCTAGTCCCGATGTAATATTACTTATTCTTGGCCTTTTTGATTTTTTAAGCAATTCTAAAAATACTTGCGTAACGCTGATAACACCAAAAAAATTAGTATCAAATACATTCTGAATGTCTTTAATCGATGTATCTAAAGCACTTTGCGGAAATTCTCCGCTGATTCCTGCATTGTTTATCAGAATATCTAATTTTCCTTTTTCACTTTCTACAATATTTTTGGCTGCCAAAATTGTATCCGGATTTGTAACATCAATTTGAATGGGTTTGATATTTTCAAATCCCTTTTCGTTTAATTCTTTTACTACTGCCTGTCCTTTTTCAAGATCACGGGTTCCTAAATAAACGAATAATCCCTTTTTAGAAAACTCTTTTACCAGTTCTAAACCAATGCTTCTGTTTGCTCCTGTAATTAATACTGAATTCATTTTTTCTTGTTTTAAATTATTGAAACAAAGTTCACTCCTTTAAAAATAAAATCATTTGCCATTTGACAAAAAGCAATTTAACTTATATTTTTTCTTATTCTGCTTAATGAGGATTGGGTAACACCTAAATAAGAGGCAACATAAGATAACGGAACACGATTGACAACATTTGGATAGATTTCTAAAAATTTCAAATAACGTGTGGTCGCATCTTCTGAAATCTGTGGACTTCTTCTTTCTACTTTTTGCATCAATGCTCTCGAAATAACTTTGTGCACTATTGCATCCCATCCCACGATAGTATTAGAAAGTTCTTTCCAGTCTTTTTTAGAAAAAACCATCATAGTGGTATCTGTAATTGCCTGCACATAAGCTGTTGAAGGAATTTCATTTTCAAAACTTTCCAAATCTACTACGAGATTATTTTCGTCAATAAAATACTTCGTAATTTCTTCTCCCTTATTATTATAATAACAAACCCTTACAACACCATTTAACACAAAGCCTACTTGCTGTGCAACTTTTCCGGCTTCAGAAAAATATTCCTCTTTTTTTAATTCTAATGCTGTCGCTTTACTTAAAACCAAGTCAATTTGTTGGGAGTTTAAATTCCCAAATTGCAATATATATTCTATAAACTCTTTCATAGTGGCAAGTTAGTCAAAGTTATTAGTAAGGAATTTGCCATTTGGCAAAAAAACCAAAATCGTAAATTTTATTTTTCAAACAAATTTTCGGTTTTACTTAAAAACTCTTCTGTAGCTTCTTCGATATTTATATTCATCCTTTCTGCTAAAATGGTAAGCCACCAGATAGATTCTCCTATTTTATGTTTAAGTTCTTGCTCTGTATTTTCTTTTGGCCATCTCCCCTGTTGCGACATTACATGACGTCCTACCAAGCCGGCATCTGTTAAAAAAGCCAATGCATCTTCTTCTACAGTCCATTCACTTCCATGATGATTCAGTTCTAGTTCGTGATAACGTTGTCTTATTTTTAAAGAACGTTCTTTTAGTTGTTCGAAATTTAGTGAGGACATAATTTAATTTTTGTTGAATGATTCTTTGAATGCGACAGGACTTAAGCTGGTCTTCTTTTTAAATAATTTATTGAACGATTGCGGATGTTCGAATCCTAATTTATACCCAATTTCTGCAACTGAATAAGTCCCGTTGGCAATATATTCTTTTGCTTTTTCAATTAATTTATCATGAATAAACTGTTGTGTATTTTGACCACAAAGATTGCGTAACAAATCGCTCAGATATCTTTGTGAAAGATTCAATTGTTCCGCCAAAAACTGTACGGTCAGCACGCCATTTATCAATGTTTTCTCCTGATCAAAATAATCGTTTATTTCAGTTTCTAATTTAGTCAAGACATCATGATTCACTGCTTTGCGCGTAATAAACTGCCTATTGTAAAAACGATTACTATAATTAAGTAAGAGCTCTATTTGAGATATAATAACATCCTGACTAAAATTATCTATCCGTTCATTAAGTTCATTCTGTATCGAAGCAAAAACACCTAAAATGGTTTCCTTTTCCTGCTCTGACAAATACAAAGCTTCAGAAGCCGAATAATTAAAGAAGCCATATTTTTTAATAGTAGCATTTAAAGCATACGGACGAATAAAATCCGGATGAATATGCAATGACATTCCGCTATAATCTGCTTCTTCATCCTGCATTTTCAATACTTGTCCTGGTGAAACGAATGACATTCCTCCTTCTTCAAAATCATAAAAACCCTGACCATATCGTAATTTCCCTTTGAAGTTAGTTTTAAAAGAAATTTTATAAAAATCCAAAATAATTCCCTGTTCAAAATCCTTAGGATCAAAAATGGCTTCTCCGTAATTCAAAATACTAATAAGCGGATGCATTGGCTTAGACTGCCCCATAGCAACATGCAGTTCGGATATTGTATTGAATATTTTAGGCTGATTTTTCATTGTTGCTGTTTTTATTACTGCTCAACTTTTACGGTTTTACTTTCCCAAATTTACAAAATGTTCTACAGGTGCAATATTCCAGCTCACAGTGCTTTGATCAATCAGATCATGCACAATAGAATCGCTGAGTTCGGTCATTAATTTGTGCATAGCATTTGTACCGTCTTCAGCATTTCTCCATACAAGCAGGTCGTGTACAATACCTTTTTTTAATTCAAAAATACTTCTCGACACAAATCCTTTTTGTCGCTTTAAAAATTCATCAACCTCCTTATTGGCCGAGATAAATTGCTGAATAGTACAGTTATTTAATTTAAAGGTAGTTAGTTCTATAGCCTGATTTTTCATTTTCATTTAAAATTTAAAAAGTAAACATTGTTTTAATATTCTGAAACTGAGTTTCGCTGCCCAATTTTAGTCGTTCATCATACAATTGATTCGCATCATTACCTGCAACATATCGCAATTTATTTTGATTATCGGTAGCCGATTGATAAACTATTTCAGCAACATCTTCAACTTTTGTATAATTACTTATTTTTTCAGGACTATATCCTTTACTCACTTCTACACTTAATTTTTCATAAGCATCATGTTGTCCTGTCTCCATAGATCGAACAGCAAAATCAGTTTTCATTCCGCCCGGCGCGATAACTTTAACTTGAATTCCAAACTGAGCCAGTTCGTAAGCCATACTTTCAGAAAAACCGTCTATAGCAAATTTTGTAGCGCTGTAAACAGAGCACATTGGAAATCCTATTAATCCAAAAGTAGAAGTAATATTGATAAACATACCGCTCCTTCTTTCACGAAAGTGAGAAGTAAAAGCTTTAGAAACTCTTATAACACCTAATAAATTTGTTGTTATCTGACGTTGAATTTGCTCATCGCTTAAAGATTCCAATACTCCTATTAAACCATATCCGGCATTATTCATCACGATATCTACAGAATATAAATGAGTCACTTTTTCAACAACCGAAATGATCTGATCCTGATTGCTTACATCCAAAGGAAGAAGGATTACATCTTTAAGTTTATTTAATTCCATTTCATTTTCAGGATTACGCATTGTCGCAATTACACGCCAACCTTTACTCTGAAATAATTTTGCTGTTGATTTTCCTAAACCAGATGAAGCTCCTGTAATAAAAATTGTCTTTTGCATTTTTTTATTGTTTTAAAATTATAAGGCAAAAGTCTGAAGAAGTGTTATCTGAGATGTAGTCGTTTTGATCTTTCTGTTAGCCAAAATGACAAAAGAATATAATTAGTATTTTATATCAAAATAAAAAAACAAAGAAACATTAAGTAAAAATACGTATAATTGTAAACTGTAAATTACGTAGTTCGAAAATAAAAATGATTTCTAAAACTCAGATTTAATGAAAATTAGATGTACAATCTGTTCAAATTATTTTCATATCTTTATAATAATCAATTAGTTAAAAACAATATAATTTTCTTAAGCACGGAACCCAGTATTCATTTGAAAACATACTGAATTAAATATAAATAACAACCAAAACCAATGTACCAACCATCAGTATTCATTTTAAAACATACTGATAAAAATTTCGACTATGAAAATAAAAATTACAGTCTTTTTGTTATTCCCGTTTATTGCAATGAGTCAGCAAAAAAATCAAATTCAGGTTGATTCTGTCAAAACATCAAACGTCTTTGAACTCGGAGAAGTTATTATAACCAATCATAAAAATAAAGACACACTTAATCGGATTACCTCAAAAACGATGGAAGCTCAAAACAAAATGGAAGTTTCGAAAGCCTTAAATCTGCTTCCGGGTGTTACTTTGACGGCTTCCGGACCACGAAATGAATCAATGGTTTCTGTTCGTGGTTTCGATCTAAGACAAGTTCCGGTTTATATGGATGGGATTCCGGTTTACGTTCCTTATGATGGTTATGTAGATCTGGCGCGTTTTACCACTTTTGATCTTGCCGCAGTTGATGTCTCAAAAGGTTTTTCATCTGTTCTCTATGGCCCAAATTCATTAGGCGGCGCCATTAATTTAATATCTAGAAAACCCTCAGAGAAGCTGGAATATGATGCATCTGTAGGAATGATAAATACAAATGGCTATAAAGCGAACATTAATATTGGTGCAAATCTGGGAAAATTTTACGTTCAGGGCGGCTATTCTTATTTTGATAGAAATTCATTTAGGATGTCTTCAAATTTTGTTCCCACCAAAAATGAAGATGGCGGACAACGGGATAATTCATATCGTACAGATCAAAAAATAAGTTTCAAAATTGGGTGGACACCAACTAAAAAAAGTGAATATGCATTAGGATACATCAATCAGCAAGGCGAAAAAGGAAATCCTGTTTATACAGGAAACGATATTCTAAACGCATTATATTCTAAACCACGATACTGGCAATGGCCAAATTGGGACAAAGAAAGTTATTATTTTATTTCAAACTCAGAGATAGACAGCGAAAATAGTATCAAAACCAGAATCTATTTTGATCGTTTCAAAAACACTCTCAATAGCTATGATGATAATACTTATTCAACCCAAACAAAGGCTTATGCTTTTGAAAGTATTTACAACGATTATACTTATGGAGGAAATGTAGAATATAATACGAAGTTAATTCCTAAAAATGATTTCAAAATTGCTTTTCATTTTAAAGAAGATGTACATCGCGAAAACAATCTTGGAGAACCAGTTCGTCATTTCGTAGACAATACAGTCCTTATTGGTCTTGAAGACATCTATAAAATATCACAAAACTTCACTTTAATTCCCGGCGTGAGTTACAATATTCGAAAAAATAAGGAAGCCCAGGATTATAACGCTACGACAAAAGTAATATCAGATTATCCTACAGCAGATGCAAGTGATGCATACAACGCCCAAATTGGATTATTTTATGAAGTGAATAATCAACATAAATTAGGAGCTACGGTTTCGCAAAAAACAAGATTTGCTACGATAAAAGACCGTTATTCTTATCGAATGGGAACTGCTATACCAAATCCTGATTTAAAACCTGAAAAAGCAACCAACTACGAAATCAATTATACCTTAAGCGCTTTTAAAAAGCTAACGTTTCAAACCGCACTATTTTATAGTTCATTAACTGATGCTATTTTAAATGTAAGTAATGTAGTTCCCGGAAAATCGCAAATGCAAAATTTTGGTGAGGCAGAATATAAAGGTATCGAAGCACAAATCAATTATGAGATATTGACCAATTTGTCTGTAAATTTTAATTACACTTATCTCGAAAGAAAAAACATAACAGATCCGACAATTCATTTTACCGATGTTCCCAACACAAAAGTGATGGGAACTTTAGAATATCAGCCTCTAAAACTACTGAAGTTAATAGTCAATTCAGAATTTAACTCATCCAGGTTTAGCACTAGTTACGGAGCAAGAGTTCCGGATTTTACCCTCTTAAATCTTTATGGATCTGCCAAAGTACTTAAAAACTTTAGTTTAGATGCCGGAATGAATAACATCTTCGATAAAAACTATAGCCTTGTAGAAGGTTACCCGGAAGAAGGTCGTAATTTTTTCGTAACCATACGCTTTTTTAGTTCTAATTAATCATACTATAAATCCATACAAACATGAAAACACAAACTTATTTACTTGCCCTTTTTATTGCTCTAACTTTTGCCATGTGCAATACTTCAAAGAAAGAAGATGTAGCCGAAACAGAAAAAACTGCAAAAGTCAAAGAGAGCGACGAACACATTCCTTTATCACTAGCAGACAGTTTAAAACTGGTAAATCACCAAATAGAAGTAAAAGGCGAAGTCGAATTTCCACTACAATTAAGCGTAGACTCTTTACGAAAAATGAAAGTGGTAGATATTAATAATCTAAAAATAATTTGCCAAAGTGGCGCTATAAAAAAAGATGACAAAACATCCAAAGGTGTTTTACTAAAAGATATTCTAGAAAAAGCAAAGATCAAACAAAACGGACATAAAGACCGAAATTTCTATATCGTAGCAAGAGCTTCTGATGATTATAAAGCCACTTTCTCATGGGCAGAAATCTTCAATAATCCAACAGGAGAAAATACTTATGTCCTTTTTGAAGAAAACGGTAAACCAGTCAAAAACGGCGAAATGATTTTAATATGCAAAAATGATATCAAAACAGGACCACGTCATGTTTATTGGCTAAAATCAATTGAAGTTTATAAAGTAAAATAACTCCACAAGATCTAGTAAAAAGCTTCATTTATTATTAATGAGGCTTTTTTATTCAAATATTCCTTTTATAATTCCTCTGGTCGATTGTTTAATAAAAGCTATGATGGTATCACGTTCTAAAGTTTGTTTAAAATTTTGTTCTATCAGATTTAAAGCATGAGTTGTATTTCGTTTTTCCTGAAAAATAATACGATAGATATCTTTTAACTCATTAATCTTTTCATTTTCAAAGCCTCTTCTTTTCAATCCAACTACATTTAAACCACAATAAGACAAAGGTTCCCGCGATGCCAGAATATAAGGCGGAACATCTTTTACAATACGGCTCATTCCGCTAATCATAGAATGTTCTCCAATAATAGAAAACTGATGGATGGCAGTTAAACCACTAATGTTTGCCCAATCTCCAACGATTACTTCTCCTGCCATACCAACATTAAAACCAATAACACAATTATCACCAATACAACAATCGTGACCAATATGAGTATTTGCCATAATTAAATTATCCGAACCAATAATAGTTTTACCCTTTGATGCAGTTCCTTTGTTGATCGTCACAAATTCTCTAATAATTGTATTGTTTCCAATCTCCAGTAAAGTATATTCACCTTTGTATTTCAAATCTTGCGGAGTTCCACCTAAAACAGCTCCCACATGTATTTTACAATTTTCCCCAATCCTTGTACCATTTAAAATATTCACATTATTACCAATCCATGTATTATCTGCAATTACGACATCATTTTCTATAGTCGTAAAATTTCCAATGCGTACATTCTTTCCAATTATAGCCTTCTCTCCAATCACACTATTCTTCAATTCCTTTTATTTTTGTATATAATACAAATATTCAAAAGATATAAATCCTATTTATTGACTTAAAGTCAATTAAATTTGTGCCCTGATCCTGCTAAGAGTCTCCGGACTTACTCCAATTAAAGAGGCAATATCCTTCAACTTAGCTTTTAGAATAATCTGCGGTAATGTGTTTAGCAGATACAAATACTTTTCCTGAGCACTCATCGAGGTATAGAAATGATGAAACTCATTTAATTTAGACAAATAAACTCGTAGCAGTTTAATATGAAACTTAGAAAATAAAGGATATTCTAATAAAATTTGTTCATCGTCATAGGACAAAGAAAATAAAATAGTCTCTTCAGAAGCCTGAAAATTTTCGAACGAAGGTTTCTGTTCAAAAAAACTACTCAATGATGTAATAAATTGGTTATCGGTATAAATCCATTTTGTAACTTCTATACCATCTTCCAGGCAAAATCTACGAACCAAACCCGATTTGATAAAATAAATTTTAGAACATATTTTGCCCTCAGTAATTATAAATTCGCCCTTTTTAAATTTTTCTTTTATAAAATACTTTCTTACCGCTTGCTCTGTTTCCGAATCCAGTTCTTGAAAGCTATTTATTACATCTAATAATTCCGTCATGATTTTAAACTATTGCTAAAACAAATTTACCAATATAATCGAATAATGAATTTTAAAATTAATCACAACAGATTTTACAATCTCAAAATTACAAAACAAAAGATTTAAGGCATTATTTTTCTATTTACTACAATACGAAAAACTATTATAAAAGCTAAAAAATAAAATAAAGTATCTCTACAAACAATTAAGTGTTTATGCGCATATTAAAAGATTAATAATTTGGGCGTTTTCCGCCGCGGCGGACCGGGCTGTCCGCTAAATCTTTTGCGAGAAAGATTGTGCATTGGCTTCGCCAGGAGTGTAGTGTGTCGCAAAGGATACCGCTCCCATCCCTAACGCAGCCTTGAGGTAAAGAGAAATATAATTTTTTAGAAGAAATTCCAATTTTCAAAATTCGAAATTCCAAAATATTACGTGTATTCACTTTGCCTATGTAATTTCTAACTTTTTGCAAACATAGCCAATGGTTTCAACCATTGGGATACAGCGTACCATCACGATACATTTTCCAAAGGTTGAAACCTTTGACTATCTGTAAAATATCAATAAGAACTTTTAAGAAGATTTCTTTTTACTGAGATTGTCTAATCTTTTTGCCTAATCCCTAAATTTCGCACCTGATCCCATAACCGCACAGCTTTGCGAACTTAGCAATCTACAAAAATCCAAAAAATCATTGCGTTCCTTGCGGT
>NZ_JBKQBJ020000030.1:0-10904 GCF_046825355.2 Flavobacterium sp. C3NV
ACGTTTATAGGTTATGTTTCCAATATTGCTGTTTACAGTTGTACCTGATCCCTGTACCAAACTGGCGTTGTTGTCAAAAATCAAAGATCCTGTTCCTAAAACAGTAAGTGCATTGGTAATGTTTAAAGTACGTCCCGAAGGTACTGTCATGGCAACGCCTGAATTTACGGTACAGGCACAAGCACTTAAATCTGCAGTTATTGGAAATGCACTGGCAAATGTTACATTTTTGGTGGCATCAGGAAGGCCGTTTGACCACGTGCTCCCGTCCCATGTGGTTGATGATTGATCTTTTATGATAACATTTTCACTTAATGGTGAATTACAGCCAGAAGTAGTCTTGACACTAAAGTTGTAGGTCCCAACTGCAAGATTTTCGATAGTAAAAGTCGTTCCACTTCCTGATTTAATAGCTGATGCTTTCCCAGTTTGTGTTATGGTCCAGTTTTCATTTTCAGGTAAATTATTTAAAACTACTTTGCCTAAGGAATTACAAGAAAAGTTTGTTATGGTTCCAATTGTTGGAGCAGCCAATAAAATTGTTGTGGTTGAAACATCATTATCATACGCTGTACCAGAGATGTCTTCAACAATATTAAAAGAAGGATCTGTCCCTGTAACTTTTGCCGAGTTGACAATTTTGCCGGCTGCAACATCTGCAGCCGTAATTTTATAAGTTCCCGTTATTGTAGCTCTAGCTTTAGGCTCAAGAGAGGCAATATGATTTCCTGATATTGATAATGAAGGTAATGGATCTGTTATATAAATATCAGTTATTGGCACATCGCCACTGTTTTTAATGTCAAAAGTATATGTTATTATATCTCCTGCTTTCCCACAAGATGGCATCAAAGCAGTTTTGATCAGGCTTAATTCTGCAAATTTTAATGAGTTGGTGTTAAAAGCAATAAAAGCACAATCTGAACTACCGGAAAAACTAACAACAAATCGGTCAACCTGTGAAGCATTAGCATTTGTTATACCAAATGAACTGGTTTCGAATCCTAACATTCTGATATCTCTTGTTGCTGCCGGGGTAAAACCATTTGTTCCTCCATCTGCTTTAAACAAGTCCAAACTGTAAGTGCCAATAGCAGGAACCGAAGTAAAAGCAACTGCTATTTCATTTCCCACAGTCTTTCCCGCCGCATCAACAAATTTAAAAATATCCGACTGATTAATATTTCCCGGATCAGCAACCTGAGTCACAATTAAATCAGGAACATTATCATTAATACCTAAAAGATTCAGGTTATTGGTACCAATTTTAAATTCGGCTGAACCAGGTGCTATGTTTGCAACACCAGTTCCTAAACTTAAACCATTACTACCATCTGTAAGTCTTGCTGCAAGTTCTGCTCCTGTTGCGACAGTTCCTGCCAGTTTTGGATCTAAAATTGCAATATTTGCCTGACCGTCAATCATTGACCCCTGTAATATATAGGTGTTATTATTTAACCCAAGGCTTTGTATTTTTAGAGCTCTAAATTTTTGTGGTTTATAAGTAAAACTTTTTGTGTTAAGAATATTATCGTTTACACCTGTAGAGTAAGTAACAGATTTCCATTTAAAGGCTAATAAATTATTAGCATCATCCGGACGATTTCCTGCAAGTGTAGCAGCATTCGATGTCCAATATCCTTTCCAGTCGGTATGTATTTCAGTAATTGCATTTGTACTCTGACTGAACATTTGTAGAGATATCAGAAAAAAAAGTAATCCTAAGTTTTTTATAAACAAAGAACGAATAAGTAAAAGTATTTTTTGGAGCATACAATTTGGTTTGATTTGGTTTGATTTGGTTTTGGGAAGTAATTTGATACTATTTTCTTAACAGGAGATTAGTCTGTTTGTATCTTATTTTAATTTATATATCATTTAAAAACTATTTGCACTTATTATTATCTGAAAAAATCCGACAGCATAATGTTGTCGGATTTTTATATTTAGTTGGTATTTGAATTAATTGAAAATTATTTTTTTAGAAACAGTGAAATCATTTTCTAAAGTTACTTTTACCAATAAAAGCTGATTACCTGATTGAAGGTTTTGAATTTGGAGTTCTGTATTTCCAATTTTCTTTTTATTGTAAAGCATTTTTCCTAATAGATCAAAAACAGTTACTTCTTTAATATTCTCTTTTGATGTCGCAACATTGATAACTTTATTATTTACTGAGACTAAAATACCATCTTTGATATTTTCGAAATCACCTGTGCCTAATGTTTTGTCAGTTTTATAACGTAACACAAAACGTTCTGTAAAAGTGCCTATCTCAGTCTTAAAAGTGTAATCGCTTGTACGTAAATCGTGAATTATGCCAGTTGTTTTATCTTCTAAAAATATTGCTTGTTCTTTTAATGAACCATCTACGTGATCTATTGAAATCTTAAAGTCACCTGCAATGGCTGATTTATATCCTAGCGGAATTTGATCAGTCATCTCAAATGGTAAAGCACGCCCCTGAATAACTAACTTCTTATTGTCATTTATACTATAAAAATCTACAAAAGCATTTGCGTTATAACTTTGAGCATCGTAATTATTTTCAAAATTATTAGTTGCTTCATCTATATAACCAACTAAAGTTTGTTTGAAAGCTCCCTGCGAATTAGTAAAATTTAACCATAAACGGCCTTCGTCAGCATTTGAACCTGAAGTTTTCAAAAACTGAGAATTGCTTCCTGATGATCTCATCTCATTTGTAAATTTTAACGGTGTGTTTGTTAGTACTTTTACAAAAAAACCTTGTCCTGATGCAATTTTTCCGTTCGGAGCATTATTAGCAGGGCTTTTATCACTTGGTGCTTCTGTACCCGTTGCAACATATCCTGTAGCAACACTACCGGTTAAATTAAATACAGCATAATCGTTACTTGTGTATGCATATATATTAGGTTTAGTAGGATCTGTATTGGCAGGAGCTGTATTATGAGTCCAAAAATATAGGGATCCTGTAGTATTACCATTATTCTTCTTGATAAATTCAGCTGCATCAAGAGGAGAAGGATATGGATTACCAATTAAATTATATTTATTCTCTATTGGTGTAAAATTGATGTCTCCATTGTTTGGAACTCCAACAAATAAAGCAGAGTACGCTGTTCCTACTGTTGCTGAACTTGTTTCAGGAGATCTAACAATATATCCAACACCTGGTATCATTGAAGCTGCACCATTCATATGCGAAACCCATCCGGTAAAAGGATTATAACTTTGGTACATACTTGCTGCAGTATCCGGAGACAATTTTTTTAGGGTATATCCTGAAGCCAACGTAACTGGCGACGACCAATAAGTAAAATCGTAATAACGCATTGGCTGAGTTATTCTTTGTAATTCGAATGAATCAGTAGTTCCTGTATAAATTGCGTTTTTATTAGTTTGCAATAATGAACCTCCGTTTTGAACTGAAAGTTTTCCGCCTGTTCCTACAGTAATATTTTCTTTTACTGTTAATACTTTATCCAATGGTATTATAAGTGTTTTTCCTGGATCAATTGTACAAGAACAAACTTCTATACTTGAATTTAATGTTGCATTGGCTTTTACAATAATAGAAGTATTAGGATCTACAGTTCCTGATCCGTTATAAGTTACAGGTACATCAATAAAGCTAACTGCCATCTTCGCATCTCCGGCATCTTCTCTTAAACGTATTTCAACTAATGAAGTAGAATTTAAAGGGTAAGGACCACCCGGAATAGTTACAGTTGTATTAATATTACCACCAGCAGTATAAACTGGAGCTGCTACACCATTTATATAAATTTGCATATCATCATCACAATTTAAAACTTGAATGTTGTAATTGCCACAAGGGAATCCTTTTCTTTTATATGCTATTGTAAAGTTATCAATTGGCATTGGAGCTCCCTGCCATGCAGTTGCTGCTGACGGTGATTTTTCTTTTGCCCAGTAGTTTATAGTATTTATATTTAGGTTTGAATCTACATACGTACCTGCATAGCTTGCTGCTGGTAAGTTTAAATTTGGAATTGTATATCCATATACGTTCCAAACATTTGTTCCATATTCTGTTGGATCGCCTTTTACTAAACCATAAGAAAAAGTAGTTCTTGATGAACCTGCATTTTCGTAATATTCTAAAATTAAATTGTGTGATGCAGTAGTGTTAAAAGTGTATTGTGCAGCATAACTAACATAGCTGTGGTCACTCCATGAATTTGTAGGAGCAACATTAACCAATGTTCCATCAATATATAATCGCACTCCGTCATCAGCACCAATTGTAAAATTATAAGTACCTGCCGGAATTGTCGTTTTCATTAGATAACGAACCATGAAGTTATCAGATGGTGGAGTTCCACAAATAGTTCTTGTTTCACCGTTTACTTGTCCTGATCCGACATTTCTATCAAATAAGGCTTTTTCGGTCACATAGCCAACATACGTTGCAGGAGTAGGAGCTCCTGTCCATTTATAAACATATCCTATCCACGAATCCTGACCATAAGTAACTTTATCACCTTGTTCGCAATAAAAAATTTCGTCAGCTCCCATGTCTGGTGGTGTAGCTCTGGGATCTCCGTCGATATCAGTTGTAATAGTTGCAATTGCAATACCTTTTGCATGTATACCTCCGTTGGTATTATTTTGAATTAAATGAAAATCAGTTGGAGCATTTACTGCTATAAAATTAGGTTGAACATTTAATGAATTTGCTTCTTTTGATGTTTTTAAAGCTTCTTTCCAAAGATCAAGTGTAGCATATTCACCACTCGGAAATTTTCCAATTTTTACAGCTGCATTTGTTCCATAATAATTATTATAATCAAATTCAGTAATTGCCGTATGGGCAACTGTAGAGTTTATCAAAAACTGAGTTCCTGTAGTTTGAGAATTGTAAAAAATATTGTTTTTAATTGCAATGTTAGATCCGGCATTAATGTATAAACAAGATGAACCATTTCCGTTATTGTTATTATTCATTACAATTGTATTGTAATAAATTCTATTAGCATCACCAGAATTCAGATAAATTCCATGAGCTGCATTGGTATTAGTAAAAGAAATATTGCTTATAATATTATTGTAAATCGTATTATTTCCTCCATTTATATAAAAACCACTACTATTGGTTCCAGCTGAAGCAGATACATTTGTAACCGTGTTATTATAAATATTTGTACCTGTTCCGCTAAGATAAATCCCTCTACTTTGGGGATTTCCGTCACCAAGAGTATTCGCTACGTTACTGATTGAATTATTAAATATGTTTCCATTAACTGAGCCTTCAGAATAAATACCCGCATGTTGAGTTTGATTTGTATTTCTATAAACACCATCAATTTTATTTCCTGAAACTTCGTAATCTTTAAGATTTAATAAATTGATTCCAACATATGGTTTTTCTCCATTAGTCGCACTTCCAATCGTATTGTTCTGAATTTTCCAATCTAATGACAGTAAGCTAGAATTACTATTTCCGTTTACATTAATAGCCTGACCAACTTTATTAAAAGTTACATTGTTTACTATATTACCTGAATTAGCTGCAACAGCTGTGCTAGATACATCATCTGTGTTTCCTGCAAAAATACCAACTGAATAATCATTATTTCCTTTGAAATACTGTTGTAAAGTAAGGTTTCTAATCTCGTTTTTATTTGCTCCATTAGTTGCATTTTGACTAGCAATCCAAATTACACATCTGTTATTGTTTGAAATATTATTATTATAAATTGTTAGATTATTTGAAGTCGTACCATTATTACTGCCATCAAAAATAACATTGTCAACTCCATCAAGTTTAAAGACAGCCTGGGGATGAACATAGTTTACAACTGATGCTTCTATAGAAACTGTTCTACCTGTATTTGGTTTAAAAGTAACTTTATAAGTTTCATTTCCTGTGTAAGGAATTATTTTTATTGGAAATACTTCATTTGTACTAGTATTATAAGCCGTATTATCTAATAAAAAATTTACCGCATCTGAAACACCCACTGAATTTAAAGCATTTACTGCCGAAGTAATAGTTGGAAAATCAGCATTAGCAGCACTACCAATTTTATAAGGCCCCTTGAGCGGCCCCATTATATTCCCTGTAAATTTTAATGTGTTCGCTAAAATTCTCCATCCGTCATTACTATTCCAACTATTACCTCCTCTTGCATAAAAACGAACAATTAGTCTTTGGCTAGCATTCAAAGATTGATTTACCTTAATAGTTTTATTAGCATTTCCAGCAATGGTTTGATCAGACTGTAACAAAAAGGAGTTATTATAAAAATCAGATGTATTGGGTACAGTTCCATTTTCGGATATATAATATCTGATAGAATAGTTTGTAGGCCCACTTGCAACAGCTGAAATTGAAGTTTGTTGAAAGATTAGATTAGAGATCATTATTACATTTCCTGCTTTAGGAGCAATAGAAATATCAAAATATTTGTAATGCTGAAAACTAGCATCTACCCAGCCCTGAGCTAATAATCCTGATGCACTGTAAGAAAGAGGAGTATCAGATGCCTGGGATGGCCCTGTTACTGTTCCTGCTTGTACATAACTTTGAGAAATTGCCGTTCCATTTGATGTAAGTGCCCAAGAGGCTAAATCAACAATCTGAGCAAAACTTAAAACGGGTAATAATAAAAATAAAAGTAGAGTTCTCTTCATATAAATGTTTTCTATACAATTTGTTATGTTGGCATAGGATAAATTTTGCCCGAACAAATATAGATACATCTACGTGTTAGAAAATGAGAGGGTTTTTAGAAAGGTCATAAAATCGACAAACTGTTAAAATAATCGACAAAATACATCTTTAAAAATCCCAACTTATGTTATTTCTTATAAAATGTTAAATTTATATATAAGAAAAATAGTAGGTTTACGATAAAAATAGCCTGTTTTTTAAACGTATAGTTGTAAAAAACGTCGTTTAATCGAATAATTCGCAAGAAAGTTATAAATTATAACTTTTAAGATTATAAGAAAAATAGCCTTCTTTAAGTTTTAATTGAAACCTTTTTAAAAAATTTAATCCTTTTCTAATTGCGTTACTTTTTCATAAACCAAGTTACTTTCATAACCTCTTCTTAGCATATAATCACAGAATTTTTTTCTCTTTTTAAGGGTGTTTTTTTCCTGAATATTATTCCAGCATCTTTCTGATAATTCTTCGAAAGTGGTTTCATATTCTTCAATTGAAATTTCCTTTAGCGCAAGCGTAATATTGGTCGAAGAAATATGTCTTGCTTTTAGTTCATTTACAATTCTAATTTTTCCCCAGCTTTTAATTCGGTGTTTGCCTCTTGCGAAACTACAGGCAAATCGACTTTCATTTAAAAAATTATTTTCAATGAGCTGAACAACAATAAAATCAATTTCATCAGAAGACATTTTAAGGCTGTATAATTTCGAAACTACTTCAGCATGACATCGTTCCTGATAAGCGCAAAAATGTTCTAATTTAATTATTGCTTCTTTTATTGTAAAAATATCGTTCATGAGTTTTTTCTTTCTTTTTAACGGTTATTGCTAAAAATATTTAATTAGTTGTTAAAATTTATTGCCTTTTTTCTGTTTTTCTCAAAAAGTCTTCATCTAAAAAGTTGTATATGTGCAGAATTATAATATTTTTGTGCCTAAATTTTAACATTTTCTTACCACTTATCCAACAACACGTTGGAATAAATTATAACTGTTAAAACTAAAAAATGAAATATCATTTCTCTAAACTGAGATGCTTTTTTTGCTTTGACTAATTCAAAAAACAAATTTAAAATATAAATACCACTTGTTATATGATGAAAAAATTACTTTT
This sequence comes from Flavobacterium sp. C3NV, assembly GCF_046825355.2. Taxonomy (NCBI): domain Bacteria; kingdom Pseudomonadati; phylum Bacteroidota; class Flavobacteriia; order Flavobacteriales; family Flavobacteriaceae; genus Flavobacterium; species Flavobacterium sp. C3NV. The sequence continues at coordinate 7,793 of NZ_JBKQBJ020000030.1, forward strand.
ATCAAAATCTTTATTTTCTATTATTCATTTACAAAAAGAGCTAAATGTAACTTCAAAATTATTTTGTTTTGTTCTATTGTTTTTAGCAAATTTTGGATTTGGACAAATTGCCCAACGGGGGACTTTTACTAGAGCAGAAACAACTACTAATACTTTGACTATTAGCAAACCAACAGGTGTAGTAGAAGGAGATGTTATGATTGTAAATATTGCCGAAGCAGTTTCAGGAGAAACATATGTTCCCGATTTACAAGGCTGGACGAACATAAGTTCTGTATACTTTCAAAACAATGCTCGTGTTGGAGCTGTATTATACAAAGTTGCCGGAGCAAGTGAGCCAACAAGTTATACTTTTACATTGTGGAACGTGCAAGGTGCTATAGGTTCAATTGTTGCGTTTTCAGGTGTTGATACTGCAGATCCATTTGATGCTTCTTTTACAGGAATAAACGCAAGAACTGACGATAATGTTAGAGCAACATCAATTACAACTACAACCAATAATGCAGCAGTTATTATGTTGGGTCAGGTAGTTGGATCTGCCAGAACTTATTCTGGTTGGCGGGCAGATTCTCCAAATTCATTAACTCAACTCTATGATGTTAATAAAAATTCAGGATCGAGAGTTTCTGTTGGCGCTGCATGGGCCATTAAGCCTACCCCAGGAGTCACAGGAACAGGAAGTGCAACATTAAGCAATGACGAATACAATGGAGGAATTCTGATTGCATTAAAACCTAAAGTTGATTATAAAAGTCAAATTATCTCAGCTGATCTGGGGTCTTCAACCTGGTGTGCAGGTGAGACCAGAACAGTAAGTGTAGTTATAAAAAATGTAGGTAAACTGGCTTGGACAGACGGTGGCGGTAAAAATTTTAATATTGGTATCAAATGGAATGGTGAAAGTACTACAATATGGAATGATTATCATGTTAGGGTAGATGCTCAAAACTTGGCCCCGGGAGAAACTAAAACATATTATTTTAATATTACTGCTTCCAGAAGAACAGTTACTGCTTATGGAGCAAAGCTGGGTACAGGTTCAAATAATATAACTTTTGATGTTGTTTCTGAAGGTATTTCATGGTTTAAAGACAATAATGGTGGGATAGGCCCCGGAAACAAAGCGTTCGTTAGCCCAACTCAAACTATAGTGACATCACCAGACGACAGAACAGTTTCGGCCGTCAATTCAACAATTTGTATAGGAACTGGAACAAATATTACAGTTGCATCTTCTCAAAGCGGGGTCTCTTATCAATTACGAAATGGTACTACAAATGTTGGTTCTGCTGTAAATGGTACTGGAGGAAACATAAATTTACCAACAGGACCTTTATCAACGACTACAACTTTTAATGTTTTGGCAACTCTGACGTCAAGTTCTTGCCCCTTACAAATGACAAATACACCTACAGTCACTGTTAATTCGTTAAGTGGCACACCAGTAGACACATATACTTTTTGCATTGATAATACAAATACCATAACAACAGCTAATGTTAATTCAGGCCAATATGTTTTACTAAATGTAATCAAAGGCTATAAATATACATTTTCAGTAAATAATGTTTTTGCTGCTGATGAATATTTATCTCTTTACAATGCTTCGAATGATGCGGTTATTACATCCAGTAATGGAACAGGTGGAACATCAATTACAGACTGGATTCCAACTTTTTCTGGTCAGGTAAAAATACTTTTAACAGCAGGAGCAAATTGTGCTAATGCTGGTACAGCTGGAGGGTCACTGTCTCTTAATTTAACAGGAGGTAGTAATACACTAGAGACACAAAATGAATATGGCACAAATACCTGGACAGGTCATATCTATAATGCCGGAGGCATAGCACCAGAGCCATTTTCTTCTAATTATGCAGGATATTATAATGTTGGATCCGAAACTATCAATGAGGGATTTGGAGGAAATGAAAATTGTTTTGCAATTTATTCAGATGGAGTAAAAAGAGCCAGTATATATACAGAAGGATTCGCCGTTAGATATAAAATGAAGACTACTAAATCAGGCTGTTATATAATTCGCGTAACAGGTGATGATGGAGTACGTTTATCTATGAATAATACTAAAATATTTGACAGGTGGGGTGAGCAAGGTTCAACTACTTACAATGATATTCTTGTTCGTTTGGATGGAGATGATGATTTTGTATTAGATTATTATGAAAACGCAGGTGGAAACGTTGTTGGCTTTACAATGATAGCATTTGATGCAAATACAAATAATATTACATCACCTTCAATAGTTAATTTTTGTCCAAATGAAGATCCTGACACAATAGAAGGATCCTTACAATATACTTTAGCAGATGTGAATTTGCAAAATCCTCAGCTTAATTTTCAATGGCAGCTTTCTACAAATGGAGGTACTTACAGTAATATTCCGGGAGCAACTGCCAGAACTTATCACCCGCCTGCAATACAAAATACAACTACAGCTAGTATCGTAAGACATTTTAAAAGATTGGTTTCATTTAGTAGCAGCATGCCAAACATCAATAATGTTAAAACAAATTGTGGATATAACGAAAGTAATATCATAACTATAACAACTAACCCTGCACCACCCATTCCAACGGTAGGAACAATTACACATGTAACTTGTACATCACCAAAGGGCAGTGTAGTTTTAAGTGGATTGCCTTCAGGAGCCTGGACAATAACACAAAGTAGTACAACTGGAAATATTGATATTCCCGGAACAGGAACCTCTTATCCCGTTTCGAATTTATTGGCTGGAATATATAAATTTACAGTAAATAACGGATCATGTACTTCAGTACAAACAGGAAATGTTGTGATCAATGATGCACCTTCGACCACCTATAATGGCACTTGGTCTAACGGCCTTCCTGATGCTACAAAAAATGTAACATTTGCAAGTGCATTTCCTATAACTGCTGATTTGAGTGCTTGTGCCTGTACAATAAATTCAGGCGTTACCATGACGGTACCTTCGGGACGTACTTTAAACATTACAAATGCACTTACTGTCTTAGGCACAGGATCTTTAAGTTTTGATAATAATGCCAGTTTGGTACAAGGTGCAGGTACAACTGTAAACAGCAACAGCGGAAACATAACCTATAAACGT
>NZ_JBKQBJ020000031.1:0-8625 GCF_046825355.2 Flavobacterium sp. C3NV
AATGTTTTGATCAAAAGAGAAAAAGTCAAAACTGATTAAACAAATTTTCATGATGTTAATTTATTTGATAATGCTAATCATTGAAAGAAAATTATTGAATTTTGTTATATGATTTTTCATTGTATTTGGATAATTTTAAGTTTGTTTAAAAATAAAAGCTTTAAAAAAAAATATTGCGCAACCATTTCAAGAAAAGCATATCTATTATATATATTCTAATTAATTTTTAACAAAAGTAGAAATTAAATACTAAATTGCAACGAATTTTATATTGAAGTTAATGGCAGGAAAGATACAGGTAGGGTATTTAGTATCATATGATTATGAGTTACTGAAAAACTCGATTCCAACAATCTATAGTGAGGCAGATAATGTTTTTTTGGCTATTGATAGCAATAGAAAAACTTGGAAAGGTCAGGATATTGAAATTAAGGATGACTTTTTTAAGTGGATTAAGGATTTCGATACTCAAAATAAGATTGTGATATTTGAGGAAGAATTTTATATATCTGGATTTACTGCTATGGAATGTGAAATCCGAGAACGTAAAATGCTCGCACATAAAATGGGGATAGGAAACTGGTTAATTCAACTGGATTCTGATGAATATTTTTATGACTTTAGTAAGTTTGTTTCTTTTTTGAAACGAAAAAATAGTCTATTAGTAAATCCTGAGAATAAAATTGTACAGATTTGTGGTTTTAAAATTAACCTATATAAGTATGTAGATGAAGGAGTTTTATTTGTTGATAAATTGGATAAATTCATGATTGCTACAAATTATCCGAATTATAAGATAGGAAGACACGCAAAATGCCGATCTATTTATACAGATTCTGTCGCCTTGCATGATTGTTTATCTCGTTCACGAGAAGATTTAGTTCAGAAAATTGAAAATTGGGGTCATAATGAGGAAATAAATAAAAGTGAGTTTATGCAAAAATGGGATTCTGTTTCGAATTCTAATTATAAACAATTTCAAGGTTTTTTCTACTTAGATCCTATGCATTGGAAATCATTAGAATTCATGAAAGGAAATTCTCTTAAGGAATTGCTCGATAATTTTAAATCATCTAATAAAATTCATATTGGAAAATTCTTTCTTATTAGAAAGAATTTTGGCCAATGGTTTAAGTTTCTTACTAAGAAAAAGATTAAAGCTGACAGCTAAAATAAAATTTCCTTGTAAACATCTAAATATTCTGCAGCTGCAATTTTCCAATCGAAACTTGCAGCTCTTTTTTTCAATTTTGTTTCTATTTCCTTTTTATTGTTTTCAAAATGATCTAATCCTTTAAAAAGAATCTCTTTCATGTATTCAGGATCAAAATTATTCCAATAATTTGCTATGTCACCGCCAATTTCTGGCAATGAAGTTTTGTCTGATAAAAATACCGGCGTACCAAAACTCATAGCTTCAATAGGAGGTAAGCCAAAACCTTCTCGAATCGATGGAAAAAGAAAGGCAGTACAATTTTTCATATAGTATTGTTTGCCTTCATTACTTACTTTTCCAGTTAAAAAAACCTGATTTTGCAAGCCGTTGTCATTAATTAATTTTCGAATTACTTCGCCGTATTTTTTTGTGTTATTTCCCGAAATAATTAAATTAAAATCTTTAATTACTTTCATCATATTGATGATTGAAACATAATTTTTTCTCTCGATAAAATCTCCAATAGTGTAAAAGAAAGGCTTGTCTACAGGAACATTGCTCACAAACTTTGAAGTATCCACCAAAGTAGAAATTGGATTTCCATTATAAATTATGTATTCAGGAATGTTAGGAACCTGAAAATATTGATGTGTCTGCTTTTTTGCAAACTCAGAAATATAGGTAATGGCATTTGCTCTTTCTAATTTATCGAGAAATAAGCGATTGCGTTTATGATTCATATCCGATGATATTTCTTCAACAAAATTTACATCATGGATAGTTAGTAGATAATTTGTATTTGTTCGCGGTTCTAATTTAGAATTTTGATTAACCGAATGCCATAAATCAAATTTATCCATAGGTCTAAAAGGCTTATATCTATGAAACGACCTGTATTTATGATATTCAAATTTATTTCCAAATTCATTTTTAAGCAAATCGGGTTTGCCGGAATTAAGATGAAGTTCTAGATTGTCAAAAGAAAGCTGCTTCAAGCCTTTAATAAGTTCATAGTTAAAAGTTCCTAAACCAGTAGCTCTGTTGTTTATATTATGAGTTTCTAAAAAAACACTTTTCTTTTGTGACATTCTTTTTCCTTTTTTTTTACGAAAATACAATAATAATTTGAAGTGTTAAATCGTATATGTACTTTTGTTGCTTATAAAAAGCTACTGATGAATTTTAAAGTAAATCCTTCTTTCGAAAATAGTACTTCGTCAATTCTTGACAAAATCAAAATGTTTAATTCTTCAGGTGAACTTTTTGGTAATGGGGATCGAAATAAAATTAAACTGTTTGACTTAAACGGAAAGACCATCAATATTAAATCCTTTAAAATTCCGAATATAGTAAACAAAATTGCCTATCGATATTTTAGAAAATCAAAAGCAAGACGTTCGTTCGAATACGCTACTATTTTATTAGAAAAAGGAATTGGAACTCCACAGCCAATCGCATTTCTTGAAAATTTTAATATTATAGGTTTAAAAGACAGTTATTATGCAAGCGAACATTTGGTAACTGAATTGACTTATAGAGAATTGGTTGAAATTCCGGATTATCCGGATAGCGATACAATTTTAAGACAGTTTACAAAATTCACCTTTGATCTTCATGAAAAAGGGGTAGAGTTTTTAGATCATTCTCCGGGAAATACATTAATCAAAAAGAACGAAAACAATCAATATAGTTTCTTTTTAGTAGATTTAAATAGAATGAATTTTCACGAAAATATGAGTTTTGAGCAACGTATGAACAATTTTAGCCGCTTAACTCCTAAAGAGGAAATGATTGCTGTAATGAGCAATGAATATTCGAAATTCTACAAAGAAAAAACTGAAGCTGAAATTTTTGAAAAAATGTGGCAGGCCACTACTAATTTTCAGGAAGAATTTGCCAGAAAGAAAAGACTAAAAAAGAAACTTAAGTTTTGGAAATCGTAATTTTTGATCTTAGTTTTTTAAGCTCCTGAAAACGTACTGCAACACTTAAAGCATTCAGGTAACAAATAATAATGCCCTTTTTTCCATCCAGAATTCCTAAACGGAGTATATATTGATTCATGAATTGATAAAGTGGCCGTAGGTAGAAATGAAAAAAATGCGGTTTTGTTTTTTTTACTAATTCTTCCTGCGCTTTTAATTGTCCGTAAAAAATCATTTTTTGCTTATAATCCTCATAATCGGAGTAAGAATAATGGATTAATTTATTCTTTAATTTTCCGATTGCTCCGATTGCTCCGTTTACGATTAATTTTTCGTGTACAATTTTTTCATGATTGTAATATGCTTCTTCTTTTTTGAATAGTCGGATGATTTTATCTGTTTGCCAGCCGCTAAAACGCAATTTTTTATTCTGGAACATAAAAGTTCTGTACATAAAATACGCCGAGACACTATTTTGCTCATTAATAATAGTAGTGATTTCCTTTTCAAGTTCAGTGGTCAGTCTTTCATCTGCATCAATAAAAAGAATCCATGAATTCGTTGCTAAACTTAACGCGTAGTTGCGTTGAGAAGCAAAATTATCAAAAATGCGTTGAGCAATTTTTACATTTTTAAAGGAAGAAGCTATTTCAAAAGTAGCATCTGAACTAAAAGAATCCACGACAATTATTTCATCGGCGAAAGCCAAATTGTCGAGAATAGCTTTTATATTTTGCTCTTCATTATAAGTAATAACCAAGGCTGTTAAAGCTTGTTTTTTAGACAAAGTCATTAGATCGAATTGCTTAAATTTTGATTTAAAAAAGATCCGATTTGAGCTGTAAAATAGGCAGGCTTAAATTCTTTGTACAAAGATAAAGACTCTTTTTTAAGCATTTTTTCTGTCTTCTGATCAAATAAATCGGCACGATAATCTTTTAAATGTACAGAAAGATGATGAATTCCGTCTTCAAAAGTTGCCCAAATTCTTTTTTCTATCCACGGAGAAAAAATAATAAATGATGGCTTTTTGAGTGCTTTTGCCATATTTATGGCGCCGCCGTCATTTCCTATAATGAGATCACATTGATTCATAATAGCAATAAACGAACGAAGATCATCGCCCAGTAAATCAAAATATATTTTTTCCTGAGTTGAAGATTTACATGCATTAAAAACGGTTTTGGCATCTTCTAACTGCTTTGGAAAGTAATTAAAAAGAATATTTACATTGGCGTTATCCGCAATATAATCAACCACTTTAGACATGAATTCTAAAGGATATGTTTTTAATTTTTCGCTACCTAAAAGACTAATCATGACTGTTTTTCGGTCTTTTTGAACGTTATGTTTTTCAAAAAGAGCAATCGCTTCCCGATTTTCCTTTTCAGAAACAAACAATTTAGGAATTGGATCAATTTGTATTTTTAAATCCAAAGGTTCTAATAAAGAAAGACGTCTTTCTATTGCCAAACCTAAATTGGTTTTAGGAAGAGCTTCAAACGGAACATTATCAGTATAAAGGAAGTTTCTGCCTGGCTTTTTATAGGAGATTTTTTGTTTGGCATTACTTAATAATACCAAAATCCAGCTTTCTAATTTTGAATAGGCATCAATTAATAAGTCATACTTTTCTTTTCGAATCTGAATTCCAAGGTTGAGTAGCTCTTTTTTGCTTTTGCGATGTTTTTCTTCAAACAAAATAATATTGTCGATACTTGTGTTGCCTTCTAAAACCGGAGTTGTTGAGGCATAAACCAAATAATCTATTTGAGCATTTGGATAAGCAATACGCAGATTATTACAAATAATGCTGCTAACTAAAACGTCTCCAATCATTTTTTGTTGAATGACAAGTATCTTCATTTATGTGGTATTTATAAAGAGATTGCAAATTGAAGCAAAAAAATCCAAACCCCAATCATTTTTCAGAAAGGAATTTGGATTTAATAAATGAATCGTAAATATATTTTAAAATTGATTTATAAAATATTACAAATCAGTGGTTTGTGTTGATATGTATTAAGTTTAGGCTATGGCTATTTTTAAGCTTGATTTCTTAGTACTTTACAAACTTGTTATTTGTAAGTTTATATTTACTTATTAATTATATAAAGTAAACTAAATATTATATTTTTGTTTTTAAAATAAAATTATAATGAAAATTAGTGGGTTGGTAATTACTTTTAATGAAGAAAAGAATATTGGAAAATGCATAGATGCTTTATTAAAAGTTTGTGAAGAAGTAATCATTGTTGATTCCTTTAGTAATGATCGCACAATTGAGATAGCTGAAAAAAAAGGAGCAAAAGTTATTAAACAAACTTTTTTAGGAGATGGGCCACAGAGAACTCATGGATTGCCTTACTGCAAAAATGACTGGATTTTAAATCTTGATGCTGATGAATTTCTCGATAAAGATGCTGAACAATTTATAGAAAATAGAAAATATTTAAAAGGAGATTATGATGCATTCAGTTTTAGAGTAAAAAACTTTTTAGGAGATAGGCTAATTGATTTTTCAGGATGGTATCCAGATCATAAAGTACGTTTTTTTAATAAGCAAACAGCTCATCCGTCTGATTCTAAGGTGCATCAAAGAATAATTGCCCGAAAAGAAAAAAAAGTTGCAGTACATATTTTGCATTATGGCTGGGATTCTTTAGATCAGATTATAGTGAAGAAGAATCAATATTCTGGCTGGCATGCTCAACAATTATTTGATCAGGGAAAAAGGATAAATTCTTTTAAACCTATTCTTAACGGAACTGTGGCATTCATACGTTGTTATTTATTCAAAAATGGAATTCTAAACGGATTAGATGGGTTATCACTTGCGATGATTCAGGCCTTTTTCTCTTACATGAAGTATGCGAAACTTTTAAAACTTCAAAAGGCGCACAAAGAATATAAAGTTGCAAAAATTATAATCGATTAATTGTTAATAAAAATTTGAAAAAGGATTATAAATTAGACTCTATTATATGAATAATTTGCAATAATGAATTTTAATTAGTCTGGCTCAATTAGTCATGTTATTTATATGGTAAAACTTCTCTTTATCCAAAGCAAACTTAATTCTATTGAAAAAAATTAAAGGGACTTTTTCTATTTTTCTTTTCAGACTATTTAAGAAATAAACTGTATCCTTCTTTTTATTGACCCACGAATCTTCCCACCAATGAATGCAAATAGTATTTTCTGTAATACAATCTGAAGTAAATTTTTCAAACCATGCAAATGGATAAAAATATTCGGTGGGGAGCAAAAGAACCTTATTAAGGTGTTGTTTTTTATAAACGTTCAAGCCATAATTACTCAAAACGCTTGTTACTATCGGCGGCCCTCCCATAGCATTAAAATGCAATCTCTGTTTGCGTTCTGTAGCTTTTATGCAATCCAATATAAATGAACTGTTTTTTACAGCTCCAATCACTGCTGAATTCAACGGATACTTGTTTTCTAAATTTGTTTGAAAACCAACAAAAGAATCTTCAATAAGTAATTCTTCAAAATTTTTTATAATTTCTATATCTGTATCTAAATAAATCCCGCCTTCGGTATAAATGGAGTACAATCTTATGTAATCAGAGATAAACGACCACTTTTTTTGTTTATATAAAATTCTTAAAAAAGGCAGTTTGTCAAATGGAGTATTTGATTCATCCCATTTCTTTATTTCATAGTCTGGAAGTTTATCACTCCATGATTTAATGCATTTTTTTATTACATCACTATATTCACCTTTTCCGTACCAGCAAAAATGTATTTTTTTCGGGATCATAATTGTATTTTAAATTTATTGTAAATTTTGTAATGCGTTAGTTTATCAAATAAATTGTATTTAAATATTTGCTAAAAAAAATAAATAAAAATTAGATTGTTACCTACTGCTTACAAACTAAGCTTATCGTTAATAACTCTTTCGTTAAAATTTTGGATGTAAGCTTTTAGAAAATTCGATATTTCGAGTGTTTTTAGAACATTTTGGTTTTGAAGATTCTTTTTTAGCAAAGGATCTTTTTTCCAATTATATAATCCAATTACTTCATTGTTTGCAAAGCTGAGGTAATAGTCATCTTTAACACAGTGGTAAATTCCCTGAAGATAGAAAACAGCATAATTTTCTTTACTTAAATAACTTTTTCCAAAACAAATTAAATCTATTTTTATGCCTAAATAATCTATTATAGTAGGCATAATATCAATTTGTTGAAAGTTCTGTTCATTTATACCTGAAAAGTTTGGATTGCCCGGATCAAAAAATAGAATAGGAATGTGAAATTTTGAGATAATTGTTTTGTCTGTCTCTAAATCACCTCCAGCAGAAGTATGATCTGCAGAAATTACAAACAAAGTATTATTGTACCATTTTTGCTTTTTGGCATTTTCAAAAAATAATTTTAAGGAATAGTCAGTGTAAGCAATGCTTTCCTGAACGATAGTAGTTCCTTTTGGAAATTTACCTTTGTACCTTTCTGGTATCTTATAAGGATTATGAGAAGAAATAGTGAAAATTGAACTAAAAAAAGGCTCTTTAAATGTGTTTAGTTTGCCAGCAAAAAATTGTAAAAATTCTTCATCATAAACTCCCCACTTTCCATCGAAAGCTTCTGGTCCAATATATTCATTTTGGCCATAATATTTTTCAAATTCAGCAACTTTTGCATATTGATCAAAGTTCTGACTTCCATTAAATGCACCATGGAAAAAGGAGGTAGTATATCCTTCTTTTTTGAGGATTTTCGGAAGACTGTTGGATTTATTTAGAGAATAGCTTGAGATAATAAAAGAATTGTTCATCAAACTCGGTATACTTGAAATAATTGAAGGAACAGCATCAATTGAGAGTTTTCCGTTGGCAAATCCATTTTTGAAATAATATGATTTTGTTATAAGTGAATCTAGAAATGGAGTCTGACCACGTCTTATGTTTTCGTTGCCAAAGCTTTCAAGTATTATAATGACAACATTTTTTTTAGTAGTTGGCACATTTGGTTTAAACGAAATTAATGGATTGTAAATTGATATAAGCTTTTCTTTATCGAAATAATTAACCTGCTCGATATCTTCTTTTTTTGTTATAGTCTTTAATATTGTAAAAGGCGTATTTAAAACTAATGCAGTATTTTGTTGAGATCCATATTTAATTGCATCAACAATTTTAATAGGCTTAGGTTGAAAACCTCCACGTCCAACAATTACGATTAACGTCAATGAAATTATAAAAAAAGCAGACTGCTTGTAATAGTCTTTTTTTGTAAGTTTCTGAGTAGTAATACGAGTATTAAAATCAGGAATTATAAACCATAATAAAATACTAAGAAATATAAATGCAATAGCTAAATACCAAAATTCTTTCAAAAAAGAGGGAATTAATCCAATGATTTCATGTTCCATTCCTTTAGCAGTTATAATACTAAATGTACTTCTTCGCCCTGTAAAACGATAATAAATTATATCAATAAAATTTGTGGTAATAAAGATTAAGTTTACTACATAAAAAGATATTTTTAAGGTTCTTTGATATTTTAGATTATATTT
>NZ_JBKQBJ020000032.1:0-5472 GCF_046825355.2 Flavobacterium sp. C3NV
GCAAAGAATTATATGATAGGTTAGTCGAAAAAGGAAAGGCTAAGAAAATAGCTTTAATCGCTGTAGCAAACAAACTGCTCAAACAAGCATTTGCCTTAGAATCAAAAAATGAATACTATTTACAAAATAATTAAAAATAAATTTGCTTTTAAACACAGTTCATTTCGACGCAGGAGAAATCCTCGCGAGTAGCTCGACAAAGATTGGCGATTTTGCATGCGTATGATGGATTAAAATCCATCCCTACAATATAATCCGTTCCTCTGGAACTCTTTATAAAATTACGTAGAAATTATTTATTTTGTAGCAAGGTCCCGAGGCTTCGGGATTAATCCCTTGAAACACAAAGTAACCCCAATATTGTCATTTCGACGCAGGAGAAATCTTCGCAAGAAACTCAACAAAGATTGGCGATTTTGCATGCGAAGTTAGTTGCGAGAATTTCTCGTTCGAAAACAACAAACTTTGTGTTTATAGCTTTTTTTGAACCTTTTAATAAAATGAAAGCCTAACAAATGTCCTATTCTATTATAATCAAACTTTTAAGGGGTAATTAACTGAAAAATCTACGTCTATTTTTATAAAATGATCTAATCATTTTAAGTAATCATTATGCAGACCAAAGAAAAACTCAATAGCTTACTAACACAAAAGTATCGACATAATATTGTTATTTATGGTGATTACAATAAAAATAAAAGTGTTGTCCTTGTAGATTCTAATACTTCTACTCTACTTACTATTACAGATGATTTTTTCTTCTCTTTTAAAGATAAAAATCACAATAGCTGGTCAACAGTTCCTCCATCTTTATATGTAAATGGCCAACAATACTATCCGCAACCTGGTGATAGCATTACCCGTACTGATGGGGTAAAGCATCATTTTACCACAAAACAAGAAGTGATTGCAATGGCCGCTGCCTATTTTGAAAAATTTATCATTCCTTATTATGGACTTGAGGTAAATTGGAGAATATGTCATTTTCAAGACATTCAAAACGGAACAAGATACAACTATAAATTATCTGAAATGAAATTCAAATCCTCTTCATACGAAGAAATAAACGCTTACATATCATCTAACTAATCAACACAAAAATCATGGCACATTTTTCAGACCAGGTACATATTACCATCTCGGGATTTACTCAAAACATTATTTATTATGATTTGCAGCTATCCCAAAAGATGGCAGATCATCATCACTTTTCATTTGTCTGGCAATATACAGGAAAAGCAATTATCGATCCTGCAGATCAGGCCAAGGCAATAAGAAAGTATCTTGGCGATGAGGTTATTTTTACATTCAAGAGTCTAACCGGAATCAAATTAATGAGTAAAGGAATCATTACTGATTTAGTTTCTATAGATCGTAACGGCAGTCCTGCAGGTTTGCACGTTATAGGAAAAAGTCACACCATTGTTCTTGATGATCTTGATAAATCCAGAACTTTCCTCGAACGAAATATGGATGATATTGTACTGGGAATTTTTGCCGAAGGCCCGGGAGAGTTTTATCAAAGAAATGCCATACGTTCTACCTATCTCAAAGAATTTAAATATTTGGCCCAGTATAACGAAACCAGTTTTAACTTTCTTAAAAGACTCTCTGCCCGTTACGGTCAGTGGTTTTATTTTGATGGAATGCGTATGCAGTACGGGCAAACCTCACATACAAAAATTAAACTAATTAACGGAGCTTCGTTGCATAGCTTTAAAATACAGGCTACGATGGCTTCGCATAAAATTTCTTTGGCGGGCTATAATTACAATAATGCCGAAGGTATTCGAAATTCTGCAGGGAGAACATCAGAAGGAAGTAAAGATAGTTTTGCCTCTGTAATAGGATTTAATCAAGGGACTGTAGCCCAGCCAGAATTAAGAATTGGTGCTTATACCAATAATGCCCAAAGTAAGGAAGAAATAGATGAAATGGTCAAATTGCAAACTGCCGGCAGTGATGCCAATAGTGTATACTATAGCGGAATTTCTTATTTACCATTAGGACTCGGGCAAGTATTTACCATTGTAAACCAAACCGTAGAACACGAGTTAATTGTTATTGAAGCAACACACCATTCTGAAGTTCACGGAAATTATACCTGCGAGTTCAAGGCAATTCCTGCAGATGTATCTGCGCCACATTATACCAATGTTCATGCTTTTGCAAGGGCTGAAACCCAGCCTGCAAGAATAAAAGACAATAACGATCCCGAAGGTTTAGGTCGTGTAAAAGTAGAATTTTATTGGGCAAGCGGAAGCACCTCAAGCGACTGGATGCGTGTCATACAAGCCTATTCAGGCGAAGGTAGGGGCATGTACTGGAGACCTGAAATAGGCGATGAAGTAATGGTTAATTTTGAAGGAGGAAATATTCAATGTCCTTATGTTTCAGGATCACATTATAATGGTAAAGCAAAACCGGAATTCTTTGATCCTGAAAATATGATAAAAGCTATAAGAATGCGCTTTGGTCAATTGCTTAAATTCATCGAGAAAGTTGGTATCTGGCTTTCTGACCCAAGTGGTAATGAAATTCATCTGGATGAAGAGAATAAGAATATCAATGTGACTTCTCCGGAAACGGTCACTTTTAACTGCAAAAATTTTATAATAAATGCCTCAGAAGGGATTACTTATAATGCAGGAACTCATATTGCTGAAAATGCGACTTTAAATAAAACTACAATTGTGGGCGGAGTTTTGAACACGAGTGTTGGCGGCGATCAAATGTTACATGTAGCGGGAACATTTCATGAACAAATTGATGGAGATTTTCATTCTGAAACCAAACAGGATCGAAATACAATAAGTCATTCTGATGTTGTTTCACAAGGTACTCAAAATGTGGAGTTTCATTCTAAAAATGACATTGAAAATAATAGCACCGAAGGGACGAGACAAAATTAAAAATGAATAAAATATAGAGCTATGTCTAGAACACGAATTGTAAAAGGGAAGATTACCGAAATAACTGGAGGAACTTATAGAATTTATGGAAACAGAATTATAATTAATTCAGGTGGGCGTATTGACTATTTTGCTAAAAATTATACTTATGGAGATCCTGGGGAACCTCCAAAATCTGTATTTGATGACCGTATTTTATATGTAAACGGTCATTTTTACAATGAAGATGGAACTTTTGAAGGAAAAATAAATGAACCTGATTTTGAAGGAAGCGTTGAAGATGTTTATGTCTGCGATGGAAAATCTATTCAAAAAGATAAAAACGGTAATGATTTTGTAATATATAATAGCACCAAGATATTGAAAGAAAATAATGCAAATATTACTCATGAAAAATTCATAATGTTAAGTTCAACTATTTATGGTGAAAGTTCTGCTTATAAAGCAAGTATTGGCTTTACAGCGGAATTAGCAATGGAAATGTTTGCAATAGCAAGTGTTCATAAAATTAATAAGATAGCTTATGGTAGTGATAGTGATCAAGCAAAATTGTTTAGAAAAAAAGAAAATGAGAAAAGAAATAGTACCAAAATGCAATTAGCTATTGGTGCTTTAATATACTCCTTATTATCTAAAAATGATGCTAGTAATGGAGCAACAATGTGGGATGGGGCGGAACAAGCTCAATTTTTGCCAAATGATGATAGATTTTCAACGGGTAAATTTGAAATTCATATGAACACCATGGGATGGACCATTTCAGATGAACATTATAAAAAATGGAAATTAGGTGTTGAAAAATTAGGAGGAACTTTTAATGCACCTCAAGAGAAATATACACCTGGAGTACATCCTAAAAAAAGATTTTCGACCTCTGGAACTATAGCACTTGAATCAACTGCTGTTTATTTGGGAACTATTTTTTGGAAAGAATTAAAATCAAGAAAAAAGAAAGTAGATGAAAAAATATAAACTAATTACTATTTTTCTCTCACTATTGACGATTTCATGCAAAGTTTCTAATAAAGGTTTCGTTATAGTTCATTCTAATAATAAAGGAATGGAAATTCGCCATTATTTCCATGTATACAATGAAGAATATGCAAGAGTTTATGGCAATAGTAAGGAAAACGATTCAATTACATTTACAATTGATAGCAATGATTTATTAGTCAAACAATTTATATACAGTCAAGAACAAAAAAAACATATTGTTGGGGGAAATATACGATATATAAA
This sequence comes from Flavobacterium sp. C3NV, assembly GCF_046825355.2. Taxonomy (NCBI): domain Bacteria; kingdom Pseudomonadati; phylum Bacteroidota; class Flavobacteriia; order Flavobacteriales; family Flavobacteriaceae; genus Flavobacterium; species Flavobacterium sp. C3NV. Next base: position 4,152 of record NZ_JBKQBJ020000032.1, read on the forward strand.
CTATACTACTTCAATTACAGATATTAAATATTCTCAAAATGCAGATGGATGCATAAATATAAAACCTATTATAAATTTAGATTTTTTAAAAAAAGACAAAGAAATTGAAAAAATTATAAATGAAAACTGTAAAGTTAAGGAGAGCAATGAAGAAGAGGATTCCTTTAGTGATTGCAATTTCATTCTTCCTCAATTAAATAAAATAGATTATTTACCCGGTAATTCTAAAATTGTTTCCGTTGAAATTATGAAAAATAAAAAAAAACAATTTCAACAGATTAATTTAAGAGCTAACTATTTTAATACAAACATTGATTACAAAAGATACTATTACTATAAAGATAAAAGTATTCAAAAAATAAAAACATTAGTTGGAGATAGCATTTCAACAGATACTATTGTAGATTGTTATTCTAAAATTAATTTAGATTAGAAAGAATAATTATTATCCGTAGAAGTAAGAGTAAGGAAATCTAATTAAACCACGCTGCAATGAAAAAGCAGAGGCTTTATTGACGAGAGACTGAAAGTCTTTCAACTTTGAAAACTTTTTATCAATACTAAAAAATTGAAAAGATTATATTTTTTCGCATAAGTAAAGTATTGCAATAAATTGCAGCGTTCTAAACCCGAATCTGAGACTAATAAGCTATTTATAAAATACCTGCTAATGATTTTTTAGATAGCAAATATTGGACAACGGGTGATTTTTTTTATAAAAACAAAACAAAGAGAGCATCAGGACTTATTGCAACAAAAGTTGCTGGCTATTCAATATTTTGGAAAGAAATTAAAAAGTAAAAAAATGAAACTAATTATATTAATATTATTACTTACTACTAATAAAGTTCTTGGGCAAAACAAAAGCAATCAATACGAAAGATTAGAAGTAAAAAATCAATACAATATTATAGAAACCTTAATTAATAATGAGCACACTGAAAATGAAAAGGAAAACAACATAGAATCTTACTCAATCATATATAATTCAAAAAAGGATTCTGTTGTTTACTACGGATTAAGCAATTCATTTCCAATTTTGTATGTTTTAAAAAACGAAAAAAAAACGAAAAAACTTAAACTTTATATCATGGAGAATAAGAAAAAAGTTGATAGTATAAGTATAGTGTTTTCGGATCAAAAAAAAGCAATCGAGGTTAATAAAGATTTGTACTTTTTTAATTCTACATATTATAAATCATTAAAAAATAATGTTTTACAATTAAAAAATATAGCTGATATAATTGATTTATTAGACGACATGTTAGGAGATTATCCTTACCAAATAGATTATTTGAAAGATTTCAGTTCAAAAAACAAG
>NZ_JBKQBJ020000033.1:0-1621 GCF_046825355.2 Flavobacterium sp. C3NV
AAGCCCGCCTGCGCAGATGGTACTGCAGTTATGTGGGAGAGTATGTCGTCGCCTTTCTTTTGAAAACCCTGTTTCTAATGAAACGGGGTTTTTTGTTTTACAAAATACTGGATTTATGTGGGAGCCCCGATAGCTATCGGGGGTCGTCGCCTTTCTTTTGAAAACCCTGTTTCTAACCAAACGGGGTTTTTTGTTTTATGTTGGTTCGTGGTTTGGTTTGGCCGCAAGGAATGCTAAGGTTTTTTGGATTCTTCTGGATTGATAAGTCTGCAAAGCTATGCGCTTATATGGGATTAGGTGCAAAATAACCCCAGATTCCTCTACGTTTCTGTGCCAATGTGCCAGTTTGTCTATAACAATGTTCTTCATTATTATAAATTCCTTGAAGTTGTTGGTTTAGATTGTAAGTTGTATGAGAATATAGATCAAATCATTTACGTTCTTTCTTTCGACTTTGAGTCAATTTTTCACGAGATTTATAAAGTAGGTATCTGCTTTTTGCTAATAATTGTTTACGGAATTTCCGTTTGGGTAAAAGTTGGGGGATGTATGTTTTGTTTTCTAATTTTGCTTATAGGATCAATTGATTTTTAAAATCCATAGCTTCTTTCATTTATATTTGATTCTGATTTCCTGTATGCTTCTAAATGCTAATTTTTGAATATGGAAGCTGTTGGTAACTTGTGTTGCTTTAGAAAAGCATTTTTTTTTTTTTTTTTTTTTTTTTGAGAATTTCATGGAATTAGATACGTCAATTGTTATTCCTTGGTGAAAATATTTTTTCTTGTATATAGCGTAAGGTTTTAATCTTAGACGTAGGATGATTATGTGTTTTGCTCCATTGACTGAAATTATTGGCAACGGTTATAAATTTCTATAAGTAACCTGGGGCATATATACGTCTAATATATTCGAATTAGTGTTGAAATCGAAATTTCATTACTGGAGATTATTTCTAAGCGGTAGTTTATTTAAGAATTAATATAAAATATTAGTTCATAAAGTTTAGGAGAGTAATTTTTAATTGCAAGGTCTGCGAAAAAGTTTAAGACTGTTTGAATCGGAAGTTCGCAAAGGATATTTAGTTATGTATCGGGATTATAATTTTGAAATTGCATTTTTTTTAAGTAAGTCCTTTTCATCGCGTAAATAAGTATTGAGGGTTCTGTAAGGCTTCTAAGTTCGTAAAATCCGTATTTTTTTTTTATGTTAGTCAACTTTTTGTTGTATTGCCAATTTGTTGTTATATGCGGTAAAGACTTCACTGTTTAAATATTCTCTTTGAATTATTTTCGGGATATATTTCAGGTGTTTTTTTAATTCAAAGATTTAATTACATATAATAAGATAAAGGTTATTCAGGTTTCTTCGTGGGTTTTTAATTTTTAATCGTGATTTGAAAATCATTTTGCCTATAGTGCCTGAGATATTTATAAGATCATATTTTAGAATAAAGATTAAAATGGACTTTGCTTCGTGCTAACTTTATGAAAAGTCAGGTAAACTATGTGAAAACTTAGGATAGCGTCTTATTGTCTTGGTGGCAATCCACTTCAAAACAGTCTTATTCAAAACAAGTCATTAAATATCCTTTAAAGCAGAGAAGTCTTTAAAAATGGGC
>NZ_JBKQBJ020000034.1:0-1231 GCF_046825355.2 Flavobacterium sp. C3NV
GTAAATAGTATTCATTTTTTGATGCTAAGGCAAATGCTTGTTTGAGCAGTTTGTTTGCTACAGCGATTAAAGCTATTTTCTTAGCCTTTCCTTTTTCGACTAACCTATCATATAATTCTTTGCAAGCATTATTACATTTTTTAGCAGACCAGGAGCAGACATATAACATTGCCCTAATTCTGCTCATACCCATTTTGCAAATTTTAGATTTTCCTTTTACGCTAGTTCCAGATTCGAAAATACGAGGACTTATTCCAACGTAAGAACTCAATTGTCTTGCATTATCAAATTTTGTAAAACCGCCGCTTATTACAATCAATAACATAGCAGTTTTTGTTCCTATCCCAGGTATACTCTTTAATTGTTGAAAAAGTTCATTATGTTGATCCTTTATAATTACAGCCATTTTATTCTCAATAAGAGCAATTTCATCTTCTAATAACAATATCATTTTCTCTAAACTTTCCTTTAATGCCAAAGATTCTGCCACATTGTACTTAAAAGCTTCTTGCTGTCTGATAAGACCTGTTCTGGATTTATTCATTTGCTCAACATAAGCATGCATTTGCTTTATCTCCAATACATAGTCTGCTTCTGGCTTCCATAAATTTGGAGTTTGACTCTTTCCATATTCAGCAATCATTACAGCATCTTTTTTATCCGTTTTTGTTCGTGACATTCGCATTTGGCTAAAACGTCTGATTACTAGAGGATTTATTACACAAACTGAGATCTTGCTATTAAAAAGAAATGCAGCTAATTTTAAGTAATAAGGTCCGCTGGCTTCCATTACACATATAGCATAATTTTGATTTAATAACTCTCTAAACTTTATAAAACCTTCATTATCATTACTAAACTTAAAATGTGAATATTTCTCATTCTTCATTTTGACAGCAACATCAAAACTTAATTTTGATATGTCAATTCCGATGTAATTTTTGTTTTTTGTCATAACTTTGTTTTTAGGTAAAAAGTAAACGGAAGAAATCTGCTATTGACTTATCAATCCTAAATACAGGCTCCCAGGCCTAATGAACTGTCCAAGCTCAAAAGCAGAGAGGGAAAGGAACTACCATTTCGAACAGTCTATGATGACAAATGACAAGTTTTAGTTTTTATCTTTCCCTTTCTTCTGTTGAAAAATCTCAACATAAATTTACTAAAAACATTAATCCTTCTATAGTACAAACATAGGATGACAAGCCGGATGTAAAACACTTAATCAAAA